>WQVK01000003.1 GCA_009784025.1 Defluviitaleaceae bacterium | reverse complement strand
GTTCAACCCTGGGAGGTTCCCAAAAAAATGGGAAAAGGGAAAAAGCACAAAAAAGATGGTGGGGATAATAGTTTTTTAATTTTTGTAAAAATTTTCCCCCCCCCCCCCTCAAATCCTGTGGTACATATACTGTGATTAAGCTTAGCTCTGGAAACCATTCTATAGTGTACGGAAATAGGCGCATAAGCTCGTGCATGGTCGTTACCATCATGCCGCGCATGATAAAATAGTCTAAACCTTGGGCTAGGGTGGTTATGGTGTCGCCCACGATTATTGTGAGATCCCCTGTGGTTTCGCAGAGGTTTACTGTGGCGCCTAGGGCCTCAAGAAGCGGGCGAATGGGCATAAATATAGAATCTCCCACTATCCAGGGCTGGACTCTTCCCATGTTTATACGCTGGTTTCCGTAAAAAATACGAATATCCCCGCGGAAAGCAAAGCGCGAGTTGATGGTAAGCTCTGTGGCCACAAGCATTTGCTCGCGGGTTGGGCGGCCTGCCAGCACCCTATCTGTAAGGGGTACAGATACCACTGTATTGTTGAAAGTGTCGGAGATGTATAACATTTCTCCGTTTATGGCAAGGCCTTCTGGCCTTGTAAGCTGTAAGTTTTCTGCAGAATAATGAAAACGCCCGGCAGCGCCGCCACCTAAAATAGTACGGGTGTATTCTGGCGTAATCATACGGATGGAATGGTTTAGGCTGTCTGCAACCAGCAGATAACCGTTTGGCAGCATGGCGATATCCCTTGGGAAGTTGAAGCTGGCATAGGCGTTTGCACCATCCATATGTCCGCCCTCAAAATAATCGGAAAAACGAATGGCTTCGCCTGGCCGCCCAGCAACCGTGCTTACCATGCCATCTTGCAGCCTGCGGATGGCGTGATTGGCAGAATCTGCAATGTACAGAACGCCATCGCCTGTGATATAAAGCCCAGAGGGCTGAAAGAATCTTGCATCTGCAAGTTGGCCATCGGCAAAACCGCTGCTGCCTGGCGCCCCTGCAAACAGGCTAACATTCCCGCTGGGGTCTATGCGGCGCAGTACATGATTTAATGTGTCTGCTACATATATATATCCATTTTGGCATACCACTGCGGCTTTGGGGGAGTTGAACATGGCATGGGTTTCTGCACCGTCGCGGAAGCCGCTTGTGCCGTTGCCCGCCACGGTGATTACGAACGCGCCGGTTATCATACGTATGGCATGGTTGGCTGTGTCGCTTACAATAATATCGCCAGAAGGGGTAACAAAAACCCCGGATGGCTTCATAAACATAGCATATTCAAGAAACCCATCTATAAACGCACCAGAATAACCGTAAGACAGCCCAAACCGCCCAGGTGTGCCAATATGCTGGTTATCCCTGCCGTTTATGATCTGTATACGGTCGCACATAGAATCTGCAATAACAAGATAATCACCCAGGAAGGCGAGGCCTATTGGGTTATATAATTCATCAAAAATATTGCCGGTATCTGTTATGCCATCAAATGTGGTCACGGGCGTAACCGCAACGGCCTCTGCCGCGCCAACAAAACCTGCCTCTGGCCCACGGTTGCCAGGCAATAAAATAAATGCTACAACCGCCCCCGCAAGTAGCATAACCAGTAATACTGCCATCAGCAATCTATTTTTTTTGTGCATCAGCGAACCCCCCTCGGTTGGCATTGCGATAGACTTCTTTCGAAATCACATTTTTGTGGTTTCAGAAGAAATCTAATGTATAAAAAGCCTTCCCGGCGGTTGCACAACCCATATGCAACCATGCCATAGCTTTAAAAAATTCATTCATTTACGCACAGCGTGCGATTAATATACCGAAAGCTTCATGTTTTGTCAAGAAAAGTGGTTTTGTAGGTGGCAAAATATCAGATTCGCCCGCCGCCATTTTTTGAAAAAGTCAGCAGAAAAATTTTAAATTTTTTGTGTAGATTTATGTTTTCAAAAAAAAAGCCCTAAATTTCGGGCTTTTTAGTGTTTGATGGATGTGAAAAGGGGATGGTTTTACTACTTTTTACTCAAAAAATGGTACCATACGGTACCATTTCGCCGTGATTATGGTACCGTATGGTACCATTTTATAGACGCATCGTATAAAAAAAGCCCCTCCCTGTTCCCAGGGAGAGGCTGCTAAATGTTTTAATTAGCGAACTGTAACAGTTATATTGTCTAGGTACCAGATTGCTGGCACACGGTATAGGTCGTTAGCTCTCCAGCGGAATGCGATGCTTTGTACGCCGCCTTGAATTGATGGGGCAACTGTAAAGCTACCAGATACTTCTACCCATTCATCAAATGGATGAGAAAAATCAAGGTCTGCTGTGCCACCAATGGTGTCTAGTGGTTGGTAACCGTCGCCTGCCCTACCTGGAGATTCGTTGAAAAGGATTGATGCGCGTGGTACAGCTGTACGTCCTGGGTTACCTGCTGTTGGTACATAGGTAGACCAAGTGATATCCACAACTGCGCCAGTTGGAAGCGGTGTGTCAAATGTTAAAAGAACAAAGTTGCCGCCAGAATCGCCAGCGCTTTGCCATACGTTTGTTGTGTTTGTTACTCGAACGCCACGGCCTGCAACTTCAGCAATTTCAACTTGTTGGCCAGCTTCAAGTGTGAAGGTGGGGCCGCCGGCTGCTGCTGGTGTTGGTGTTGCTTCGTCGTTGTCATTTTCATCTGCTGTTTCATCTGGAGTTTCTTCAGCTGTCTCTTCAGCGGTTTCTTCCGCTGTTGGTTGAACAACAGGTGTAGGAACTACAGGAGGAGCGGCAGCTTGGCCTATTGTGATGTATGCAGCGTTGGCAGCGCCATCCCATTCAGGCACCGCACCAATAGCTTCCACGATAAAGCGTAGTGGCACAAATGTGCGAGCTTCTACTATAACTGGTGTGCCCATGTTGTCTGGCAATGCAACGCCAATTGGAAGTTCGATTCTGATTGCGCCTGCGCCTATTATTGCTGTGTTGTCCACAAAGTCAATAACATCTGCGTTAATGGCTTCGCCAATTTGACGTAGAGGAACCATTACACGGCCGTCTTGGTTAAATGGTGCAGCATCAAGTACGCCTGGCATACCATTGTTTGTAAAGATTGTTGAGCCAACTTCAAAACGTAGCACTGTTTGGCCAAGTGCAGCAGTTACTGGCACAACTGCTACTGGTGTTGGAGCTGGGGTTGGTGTTGGAGTTGCTTCGTCGTTGTCGTTTTCGTCATTATCTTCTTCTGTTGGAGTTGCTTCGTTGTCGTTGGCGTCTACAAGGCCCAAAAGTGCGAAGATATGAGTGCCATCTACATAGATACCTGTAATCAGGTAGTTACCATGGTCGCCACCTGCTGCACCCAATGCTGGAGAAGAAATCATTGGACGGCCGCCACCACCACCTGCCCATGAAGGCCGGCTGTTGGCTGTGCTTGGAGGAACTTCAATGGAGAAGCTACCATCGACTGTGCTAACTTCAGAGTCAGCTGTGCCGGCAGAGGATTGCATTGCCATGACACGGTCCCATGGGAGCTCTGTGTGGGCTGCGTCTGCACCTTGGCCAAATAAATAGCCTGTAACTGTGATGTAAACATTACCGCCTGCAAGGGCGCGTAGCGCATCAAGGTCGAAAGACATGCCTGCGTTACTGTCATGCTCGCCTGTGCCAGGCCTTTCTACGTAGATGCCGTCTGCTCTGGCTGTAAGGGTTGGGTCTTGACCAAATGCCCATACATCGAAATGACCAGAATCCAATACTTCTTGCCATAATGCTGCGTCAGCACTTACTGAAACAGGTGCGAAAGCAAGCGCACCAAATGCCATAGCAACCGCAGTTAAAACTGCTACGCTACGCCTTACCTTTGTAGCAAAAAACTTCATAACAATCTCTCCTTTTTTTGGTGTTGATTTTCTAGGATTTTATCATGAGAAAATAAAATCCGCAAGTGGAAAAATAAAACCGCCGGAGGCATTGCCCCTGGCGGTTTTGTTAACATGCTATAAAGTTGCTTCTTAATATAGCTTAGCGGTTAGCGATAAGTGCAAAAATATCTTCGCCGCCTACGGTGATACCTGTTATTTTAATATCGTGAGTTGCGCCTCTTACTGTAACGATGTAGCTGTTGTCATCGCCATTCCAGAGGTTTGAAGCTACAGCTTCACCCGCACTAAGTGTGAATGATTGCTCTGCGTTTGTGCCCATTGTCCACATAGAACCATCGGCACGGCCGCCTATGGCGCTCCATTCGTATGCACCAAACAAAATACCAGTAATGGTTATGTCTTGGTTGCCGAAAGCAGCTCTTATTTGAGGCACGTTAAATGCAACGCCGTCTTGGCCAGAGTCGCCTCTGCCAGTAATACGTATGCCTGTTGGCAATACAGAATATGATGCGCCGCCGCTTACGTTAGCGCGGTGCATGCTTACGTAACCTAGGTCAATAAGGTCGTTCCAGTCTACAGCTACAGCTTCTTCTTCTGTTGGTGTTGGGTCGTCGTTATCGTTGTCGTCTTCTTCTACTGTTGGTGTTACTGCATCGTTATCGTTTGCTTCTTCGGTAGCTACCACTACTGGAGAAGGAGTTTCAACTACTGGAAGCTCTGGAAGAAATCCGATTGGTGGTACGGGCAATGCCAGTGGTGCGTCTGCAAGTTGGATTGTGATATATGCTACGTTTGCGTCAACTCTTGCTGCTGCGCCAATTGCGTTTGCGATAAAGCTATGAGGCACAAATGTGCGAGAGTCTACTATCACAGGTGCGCCGCCGCCTGGAAGCTCTACACCTATTGGAAGTTCTAGGTCTACGCCTTCAGCTGTCATGAATGCGGTGTTGTTTTCGAATGCAAAGTCTGCATCGATAGCTTCACCAATTTGGCGAAGAGGTACCATTATTTGGCCGCCTTCTTCGAATGGTGCTGCGTTAAGGAGCATTGGCAGGCCGTCTCTTGTGAAGATTGTTTGGCCAACTGTGAAGCGTAGCACAGTTTCTGTTGCTACTTGCACTGGCAATGAGATTGGTACGATTTCTACTGGAGTTGGAGTTACAACTTCTTCGTTATCGTTGTCGTTGCCGGCTTCTTCTTCGGTTGTTGCAACTTCATTGTCGTTGTCGTTTTCTTCTTCTGTGGCTGTTGCTTCGTTGTCATTGTCGTTTGCGTCTGCAAGGCCAAGAAGTGCGAAAATATGAGTGCCATCTACATAGATGCCTGTAATCAGATAGTTACCATGGTCGCCACCTGCTGAACCCAAAGCTGGAGAAGAAATCATTGGCTGGCCGCCGCCACCGCCTGCCCATGAAGGACGGCTGTTGGCTGTGCTTGGGGGAACTTCAATGGAGAAGCTGCCATCGTCTGTGCTAACTTCTGATTCAGCTGTGCCGGCAGAGGATTGCATTGCCATAACACGGTTCCATGGAAGCTCTGTGTGGGCTGCGTCTGCGCCTTGGCCAAATAAATAGCCTGTAACGGTAATGTAAACATTGCCGCCTGCAAGGGCCCGTAGCGCATCAAGGTCGAAAGACATGCCAGCGTTGCTGTCGTGTTCGCCCGTACCTGGCCTTTGTACATAAATACCATCTGCCCTGGCTGTAAGGGTTGGGTCTTGACCAAATGCCCATACATCGAAATGACCAGAATCTAATACTGCTTGCCATGATGCTGCGTCGGCCAATACTGTAGCCGGTGTGAAGATAGCAAGAACGCCAAATGCCATAACAAAAGACACTGCCAGTGCAATGCTACGGCGCATTTTGCTGTGTTTCATGAAACATCTCTCCTTTTATTTTCTTTCTTCGCGGAATTTAATTATAAGAAGTACGTGCTTTTTTGCACCTACATTCTCATATTATTAAATTGCCTCCTTACAATTATACATGTGAATTTTGTTAACACACATGGATAAAATAAAGAAGATTTGCATATTGTAAAGATAGTGAAGTTATATGTAGAAAAATGGCAGGCGACTTATGAAAAAACAGAAATTAGAAGCTTTGCGAAACTGCCAGCTTTTGTAGTAGAGTTCCTCTGAAAAGTCTAATGATGAAGCTGCATGCAATTTCATTTTCAGTTGGTCGCAAATTACGACCAACTGATTGGTGAAGTTCACCCAGCAATATAGTGAAATAATCCGAAATCGGTATCTCCTGTCGCGGCAAAAGCGCCTAAAACGGCTTGTCTCGGCGTTTCAAGTGCCGCTTGGGCGAGGCCGCTTCTCATTTATTTCACTGTAGAGTTGCAACAAACCAGATTTTTGGGCTAGTTTCCAACGAAGAAAAAGGGGTGACAACTATTAAAAGCTGCCACCCCATCCAAATATTAAAGTTTTTTTGCTTCTTTTTTTACAAAAAAAGAAGTGGAGGTGTCGGAGGCAAAGCCTCTGACGGTTTAATAACTAAATCGCATTATGCGTGAAGCTAGCAATCTTCTCTATTGGGATTTGTGTTACAGAACCTAACCAGTTCCACCCGCCGTGGCCAAAACGGCCGCGACGGCCGCCGCAACAACCGCGGTTTCTGCCGCACATTCCTATGCCTTCGAAGCCTTCTGCGTCGCCGAAGGGGAAGCCGCCGCAGCAAGCACTGCCAACTGGGCAGGCTGGTGGTGCGCCAATGTCTGTGATTAATTTTACGCAGCCGCCGCAAATGCCAGCAAGTACGCCTGTGAAGCCGTTGCCGCTAAGGCCGCCGCTGGTGGTGAATATGGTTACGGTTTGGCCGATATAACGTACCATGCTTTCAACTAAAAATTCTCCCATGATAATCCTCCTATATTAGAATTTGATTATTGACGCAGGGCGGGGCATTAGCCCCCACCCAGCGCCTAATCTATTTGAAAGGAACTGCTTGTTCCTGGTACATACTATGAGGGTGGCAGCAGGAATGTTACAAGCTATACAATCTTGTAAAAAAGCGTATAATGTAGAGGTTGTAAATATTAATCGGAGTTTATATGAAATCACAAAAAAACGTGACTTCACATGAAGCAAAAGATTAAAAAGCGTAATTTCGAAAGAAGTTTTCAATAATTTTGGCAAAAGGAGATATATATGGGCGCATCGCAACAGCCAAAAAGGAAGCATGATGTAAAAAAGATTGTTTCGTATGTAGGCACGCTTCTTATGATTATATCGCTGGGTTTTGTGGTACGGCGGTTTATGAATGAAGAGATAGATTTCTCGCTACTTACATCCCCCTTGGTTATTGGGGGGCTTATTGGTGTGGCCTTGGTAGAAGGCATTGGGTTGGTGCTGGCGGGAGTTAACTACCGGGCAATGGTGTACAATGTTTCTGGCATTAAAGTTGACCCAAAGCTGGCCGTAAAGGTGTACTGCGAATCCAACCTGTACAAATACATCCCCGGCGGGGTAATGTATGTGCTGGGCCGCAACCGCCTGGCCATAGAAACAGAAGGCCTAGGCCACGCCAAAATAGCCCTGGCCACAGTGGTAGAAGGTGCATTGTTTGCTATTGCTGCCTTGGTGGTGGCCATCAGTTTCTCTTTCGATTATTCCATAACATACATCCGCGAAACTTTCGACACTGTTAACGCCATAGCCCCTATAATCGTGGGTTTGCTGTTGCTTGTGGTGGGTATACCGGGCTATATTTTTCGCAAAAAAATAGCGCCACAGCTGCGCCGCCTTTTCGATAGCCTGCAAAAACCAGTGGCATGGGTTCTACTAAAAAGATTCCTATTTGCCCTTATGCTTATGGCACTTTGGGGCGCGACTTTTGTGGCTGTGCTGGCATTTATGGGCCAACCCATGACCCTAAGCCTGGCAATACCAATCCTGGGCCTATACCTGCTGGCCTGGATGACGGGTTTCCTTACACCGGGCGCACCCAGTGGCCTAGGCGTGCGCGAAATGGTTATGTACATGTTCTTTGGCGGCATAGTATACAGCCCAGCTCTACTGGCCGCAATGGTGCTACACCGCGTACTAACCGTGATGGCAGATGTGCTGGCATATTTGATTGCATTGGTTTATAGCAGGCGATTTGGTTAAACAGTCAGAGGCTCCGCCGCTTCAGTTTCAAAAATTTTAATTTTGTGGCAGAAATGGTACCATACGGTACCATTTTTATGGCAAAAAAAGCCCTTTTTCAAGACGTTACAGGCAGAAAAGCCCTAAAATACGCCATTTTTCTGAAAATAAAATGTTAGTTTTTCTGCTTCTTTTTTTGTAAAAAAGACGGGCGTTTGGATGATGAGGTTAATACAATCACACAATATCTAGCGCCCTTTTGTTTTTGGATGCGTGATGTGTACATATATGCTATAACCGAAGTGCGTAGTTGCAAAGAAAATTTATAATCTACACTTCTCACACCGTAAGCTTCTATGGGTAAGAAATTATTATAATCGAAAATTATCTTGCTGGCTCGACATATATAATGCTAATATACGCAATAGTTATAATGCATTGCGATATAACTAAATTAAGAGCAAAGGGGTGTTTATCATGATGGACAAGATTATAGTTAAACCAAACACACACAGGAGGGTGACTATATTTTAGCCCTCCTAATCAACCCATAGGAGGCCAACAAGAATGATTAGACTAACACCAATCAAACGGCATAACGCGGGGGAATTTTTACACTTGAAGGTACATGAGAGTCAGCAGCAATTTGGCGATTTCGACTATGCCGACCGTTTAATAGATGCTTATCTTGAATGGGCAACTAATGGTTGGCAACCATATGTATTTGGTATTACTTTTGGTGAATCAACGGCGGTTGGATTTATAAAAATAAGCTACGAATTAGCCGAAAATAGCGAATATGCCAACAACGACCTTAATTATTTCAACATTGATGTGTTTTGGATTGACAAAGAACATCAAGGCAAGGGGTATGGCAGGATAGTAATGCAGGAAGTTTTAAAACTTTTGAAAACTATGCCACAAGGTGAAAGTGCAGGTTGCATTTTTCTTGATTACGCCCCTGAAAATGAGGCAGCACGTAAACTTTTCACAAGCTTTGGGTTTGTTGAAACTGGCGAAATCCATGATGGTTGTACGTGTGCACGGTTAGTGCTTTAAATTTAAAACAGGCAAGGCAAGAGCGAAACACTTGCCTTGCCTGTTTTTATATTTATAGCCGCTCCTCCTAAAAACCATCACATGTAACTCGTAAATTCCCCACAAACTCGCATCGCTAAAAACCTCGCGTACCGCTGTGTGTGGCGGCTTTTAGCCAATTGTCTTGCGAAAATTGCCTGAGTTCTACGTGAGCGTTTTTAAGTGACGCATTACTATAATTTCAGGTTAGTATCAGCGAGACTTATTCATCCAGCATCATCTGGTCTGTCCTATACATATCACCTTGATAAAGCTTGCCAATAGACTGCCCCAGGTGGATGCAGCTAATCGCCTTGGCCACTATAGGCGCGATGGAGATTACTTCAATTTTCGGGTGCATTTTCTCTTTGGGGATTTCAATTGTATCCAGTAGCATAATCTTCTCCAGCAGCGAGTCGTTTAAGTTATCCATTGCGCCTTCGGCCAGCACTGCATGGGTAACGCAGGCAAATACTTTTTTCGCGCCTTTTTTCAATGCGGTCTTCGCGGCGTTGCACAGCGTACCGCCGGTAGACAGCACATCATCCACCAGCACGGCGGTTTTGCCTTCCACATCACCTATAAAGTGGGTGATTTCGGTTTCTGTGCTGCTTAGGCGGGTCTTGTCCATTATGGCCAGGGGAACGCCCAACATTTTTGCAAAATTGCTGCTGCGTGTTACGCTGCCAAAATCCGGCGAAACCACAACCAACTCGGAAAGGTCGCCAAAATTATGCTTTAAATAATCTGCAAAATTATAAATCCCCCGCAAATGGTCCATAGGGATATTAAAGAAACCCTGTATCTGCGGGCAATGCAAGTCCATAGAAAGAATCCTATCTGCCCCGGCTTGTGTTATCAAATCTGCCACAAGCTTGGCACTTATGGGGTCGTGAGAACGGGTGCGCCTATCCTGCCGAGCATAGCCAAAATATGGCACAACGGCCGTTATCCGCGCCGCAGAAGAACGCCGCATGGCGTCTATCATAATAAGAAGCTCCATAAGATGGTCATTAACCGGCGTAGACGTAGATTGCACAATAAAAACATCAGACCCGCGCACAGTCTCGTTAACCCGCATGCTAATCTCGCCATCAGGGAAGCGCGTAGCCTCAGAAAGCCCAAGAGGTATATTCAACTGCTTAACAATCGCATTTGCCAGCTTTTGGTTTGCACTAGCGGCAAAAATCTTCATACTACCAATCTTACCAAGATTTTGAACTGTCTGCATGAAAGTCTCCATTTCTATCTAAACTAGGCGCTGCCTCAATCCTTGCTACTAGGTATAGTACCGCAATCGAATAGGAATTTGCTTTATCAAGGAAAGTGTAACCATACCATGCCATTGTAGCCTCAGAATCACGACTTCTACCACGAACGGGATTGCAGGCTAATCCCACAATAACACACGAAACTAACACGTAAGCGCCTTATCAAAAGCGGGTGGAGGTGTGGCCGGCTAAGCCTTTGGCGGTTTTAATCCTAATCTTCGTCCAAAATCTCTAGCTCAAGCGTCTCATCCAACAATGCATCATCTAAATCTGCGCCGGTTTCGTTGGCCAGGGCGTCTTGGTCTATTGGAATGTAATTGTCTGGGGCAGTTAGGGCATCTAATGGTTTCATGCCAAAATGTTCGCGGGCTAGGTTTTCTATTTCGCGGACTAGGGCTGGGTTTTCGGTTAGATATATTTTGGCGTTTTCGCGGCCTTGGCCTAGACGCATGTCGCCATACGAGTACCAGCTACCGCTTTTTTGTACTAAGCCAAGCTGTGCTCCAAGGTCTAATATGTCGCCGTTTTTGGATATGCCCTCGCCGTACATTATATCTACTTCACAGGTACGGAATGGGGGTGCAACTTTGTTTTTGGTGATTTTTATTTTGGTGCGGTTGCCCATGGTGGCGTCGCCAATCTTTATGGCCTCTGCCCGGCGAATATCTACGCGAATAGAAGAGTAAAACTTGAGGGCACGGCCGCCGGTAGTGGTTTCTGGGCTACCGTAGGTGATGCCAATTTTATCCCGCAGCTGGTTGATAAATATTACAATACAGTTGGTTTTGCTGGTGATACCGGTTAGCTTACGCAGCGCCTGTGACATAAGGCGAGCCTGCACGCCCACTTGGCTTTGCCCCATTTCGCCTTCAATTTCGCTACGGGGAACAAGTGCGGCCACAGAGTCTACAACAACCACATCTATAGCGGCAGATCGCACCATGGCTTCTGCAATTTCTAAGGCCTGCTCGCCGTCGTCTGGTTGAGAAATATAAAGCTCGTCTATGTTTACCCCAAGCTTGCGGGCATAAACCGGGTCAAGGGCATGTTCTGCGTCTACATAACCGGCGATGCCGCCAAGCTTTTGTGCCTCGGCTACAATATGAAGGGCAAATGTAGTCTTGCCAGAAGATTCTGGCCCGTAAACCTCGATAATCCGGCCCTTTGGTACACCGCCAACACCCAAGGCGAGGTCAATACTAATTATTCCCGTAGTAACCACAGGAATATCCATGTCACCCATTTTTTCGCCCATTTTCATCACAGCACCCTTGCCGTGATCCTTCTCAATTTGCGCCAATGCGTTATGTAGCGCTTCCTCCTTAGCTGCCTTGGTATCTACCGCTGGCAACTCTTTAGCCTTTTTGTCGGCTGCTTTCGTGGTTTTCTTTGGCATAATAATATCCTCTCTCTAGGGCGGCCGCCCACATTTATTATCCTAATGATACTGGCAAGGTCTGGTCCTACAGTCTCTCTTGCGGTAAATGCGATATATTTACGGAATGGTCGCTTATTCGCTCGAAGTCGGCTAGCATTTCTAAGAAGATTGCGCCTGCTTCTGCGGATAGTTCGCCTTTTAGCATACGGGCGATATGGGCGCTACGCATTGCTTTTTCGCGTAGGTCTATTGTAGATTCTAGGGATTTTACTTTTGTGGCTAGGGTGAGGTTGTTTTCCCGTACTGATTGTACCGCTGTTTCGTAAATTTCGACAAGTGGTGGTAGCATTTTTTCTATTTCTTGCAGGGCTTTTGGTGGGAAGTGGATGTCGTTTTCTATTAGGTTTTGGGCGTGGCGGGCTATGTTGCGGGCGTGGTCGCTTACACGTTCTATATCGTTGGCGGCGTGCATTAGCCCTGCATGGCGGATAGACATGGATTTACCCATAGCGGCTTGAGACATGGCGGTGAGATAGCGAATAATTTCTTTTTCTAGCTTATCTACGGTTTTTTCTTGGCGTTTCATCTTTTTGAGGGTCTTTTTCTTTCTATCCAACAGGCCTTCTATGGCCAGGTTAATATTTTGGCCAGCTAGGCCTGCCATATGCAGCAGTTCTAGCTGGGCTAGTTGCATGGCTATAGCTGGGTTGTCAACCACTTGCCACTCAAGATGCTTAGTGATTTTTGCTTCTTGGATGAATTCGTTGGTTTTGCGCTCTGGGATGATGATGGTTACTAGCTTAACTAGCTGGCTGATAAACGGCAGGAACATCGCCGTGCTAACCACGCTGAAAATCAAATGGGCGTTGGCCGCTTGGCGCGGAACATCGTATTCTGGCGAGATTGCCAGTACCACCCATTCAAACTGTGGCAGGAAAATAAGGAAAATGCTTGCGCCCACGGTGTTGAAAACAACGTGAATCATAGCCGCGCGCTTGGCAGAAACGCTGCCATTTATAGAAGCCAAAACTGCGGTAAAACAAGTGCCAATATTAGCGCCAAAAATAATGGGTAGCGCCGCAGATAGCGGAATAAGCGATTCTGAACCATAGCCGTCTCCCATTGCCATGGCAATAACAACGCCAGTGGCCGCAGTAGAGCTCTGTATAAGCGCCGTGAAAACAACGCCAACTAACATGGCCAACACACGATTATCTGCGAACATTAGCATCAAATTCTCGAAACCTTCGTTGCCGCGTAGCGGGCGCATGGCGTCGCTCATAAGCGCCATACCAAGCAGCAAAAGCCCCAGGGCAAAAAACACGTAACCAATAGTTTTAATATGCTTGGGCTTGGCCAAAATATAAACCGCAAACCCAACAAACGAAAGCATTACCCACCAGTCTGTAATACGGAAGGCTACTAGCTGCGCTGTAAGCGTAGTACCAATATTAGCCCCCATAATAACGCTGGCCGCCTGCTTCAAGTTCATTAAGCTGGCATTAACCAAGCTAACTACCATAACCGTAACCACAGTAGAACTCTGGACAGCCATAGTAACAGCAGTGCCAACCAACATACCAACAATAGGCACAGAAGTTAAAATCTCCAGCACCCGCCCGGCCTTTTTACTGGTAACTTCTTGCAAGCCATCTCCTATGGCTTTTAGCGCAAAAATAAAAATAGTAAGCCCGCCAAGCATGTTTAAAATAATCCAAAAACTGTTCAAGATGTACCTCCTGTTGTGCGAGACAAGACCACGTGGGATTTGCCCACACCAACCCGCTTTCATAAGGTCCGCTTAACGAACCCGACACAACCTGCCGCCCGATTTCTTTCGGGTTACATTAAAAAAACGGGGCAAAACTTTAACATTTTATTTAAGATGGGACTAGTTTATCCCATTTTGAATAATCGTATTTAAAACTCGGGAATTTGAGTGTTTGTAGATTTTTTCAAAAACGAACCCGCAAGAAGGCGGGCGGTGCGAAGCACCGGGTTCGCGAAGCGAATCTTCTGAAAAGTTTTGAATGTGTCGAAGCTTGCCTGACGCTCCATATTTTGTTCGCCAAGCATCCCGGGCGAAGCCTCTGACGGCTCTATATCAATTCCCTGCGTAAAGCATTTAACGCCAGCTTTGCCGCTCTGGTTCGGATTTCTTCGCGGGTGCCTGGTAGGTTAAATTTGTGGGTGATTGTGGGTTGGCCTTTTATGCTTATGGCTACGTATACTAGGCCTACTGGTTTTGCGGGGGTGCCGCCGCCTGGGCCTGCTATGCCTGTGGTGGATAATCCTACTGTGGTGTTGCTAGTTTTACGTGCGCCTTCGGCCATGGCCGCGGCTACTTGGTGGCTTACTGCCCCGTGAGAGTTTAACAGATTTTCTGGTACATTTAGCCTGGAAATTTTTGCTTGGTTGCTGTAGGTGACCAAGCCCTGCATTAAAGTTGAAGATGCGCCCGCCACAGCCACCAGGTGAGAGGTGATTTTGCCGCCGGTGCATGATTCTGCCACTGCTAATGTTTGGTTTTTGCTTTGTAGGAGGGCGATTACTGTTTCGGGTAGGGTGGTTTCGCCTTCTGCGTATATATTTTCGCCTATGCGGCGGTAGAGTTCTTTTGCCAATGGATCTAGTATAGCTTGGGCGGCCGAGCTGTTGGCTGCGGCTGCGGTTAGCCTTATATGAACCTCGCCTAGCTTTGCGTAGGGGGCTATTGTTGGGTTGGTTTGGGTTTCTATTAGGTCTTGCAACAGGGTTTCGGCTTTGGTTTCACCTATGCCTATCAGTTTCAGCGTTTGGGATAGAAAAACCTGATTGCTGCGTTTTTGCAAAAACGGTACCGCGTATTGCTGGAACATTGGCATCATCTCGTGGGGCGGGCCAGGCAGCATCATAAGTATTTTGCCCTTTTCTTCAAGAACAATCCCAGGCGCAGAGCCAAAATCATTGGGCAGGGTTGCCGCGCCTTCTGGCACTAACGCATTGCGCTGTACATTCTCTGGCAGCTCGCGCCCCGTAAACCGCGCCTTAATGCGCGCAAGCGACTCCTCATGCACCACAAGCTGGCGGCCAAAAAATTCCGCCGCTGCTACCTTGGTTATATCATCCAGCGTAGGCCCAAGCCCGCCAGAAGCCACAACCATATCCGCCCCGGCAAAAGCCGCCTCAAATGCCTGTAAAAGTCGCGCCTTATTGTCCCCAACAGTGCTGCGCCTATAAACCGCAACACCAACTGCCGCAAGTTCCCGCGACAAAAAAGCTGCATTACTATCAACAATATTGCCAAGCAAAAGCTCGGTACCAACGCTTAGGATTTCTGCTGTCATGGTTGCTCCTTATGGAATCAAGACCGTCAGAGGCTTCGCCTCCGACACCTCCAAAAACTTTTTTGGAAAAAAGTTTTATCAAAAACTTAAAAAGGTGTGGGTTGAGTCTTTTAATCCAGTTTTTCGAATACGGCCAGGTTTTTTGTGGTGTAATCCCAGGCGGATATTACGCTGGTTATTACTGATAGGATTATTAGGATTGTTATTACTGGCTGGAAAACTAGGAAGTGTATGGGTAGCAAAATATAGATTATCATGGTGATTTGCGCTATTGTTTTGAATTTGCCAAGGCCGGTGGCGGCTAGCACTTTTTTTTGCTCTAGGGCCAGCATTCGCAGGCCGGAGATGTAGAATTCCCGGCTTATCATGATTATTACTGCCCAGGCTGGTATGCTACCGCTGGCTGTGAAGGCTATAATAGCCGCCCCTACCAGCAGCTTGTCTGCCAGGGGGTCCATCAGCTTGCCAAAGTTGGTTACCAGGTTTAGCTTGCGGGCGTAATAGCCGTCGAAGGCGTCTGTGATGGCTGCTACGGAAAACAGCACAAGTGCCAGCCAATCGTTGACCCATCCAGGGCCGAACGGTTGCGCGAGGTAAATTAGCAAAAACGCCGGGATTAGTAGCACCCGCAGTACTGTAATTCTGTTAGGTAGGTTCATTCGCAAATGCCTTTCAAGTCGTATTGTAGCGCTTCGGTTATTTTTACTTGGTGGAAATGGCCTATATCTAGTGGTTTTTCGGATTCTACATATACTATGGCGTCTACCTCGTAGGCGTCTTGTTCTGTTCTGGCTAGGTAGTTATGTTTTGCGGGGTTTAGGCCTGCTTCTTCTGGGTTTTCTGCTGGGCTGTCTACCAGCACTTGTAGGCTTTGGCCTACCTTTTCTTCCTGCTTGGCAAAGTGGATTTTCTGCTGCAATTCCATCAGGCGGTTTAGCCTGCGCTGCTTTGCGTCTGCCCGCACTTGGTTTGGCATGTTTGCCGCTGGCGTGCCTGCCTCCCTAGAGTAGGGGAAAACACCCATCCTATCAAATTTCATCTTTGCCACGAAATTGTACATGGCTTTAAAATCGTCGGAGGTCTCGCCTGGAAAGCCCACCATCAATGTAGTTCTTATCCCAATACCGGGGATATCCGCCCTTAGTTTTTCCACCAGCGCCGTTAGCGATTTCTTGCTGCTGTTGCGCCCCATCCGCCCCAGCACCCCATCTTCACAATGCTGCAACGGCATATCAATATACTTAAAAACATAAGGAATATCCGCAATAGCCCGCACGATCCCCTCCGTAACATGCTCTGGATAACAATACATAACCCTCACGCCTAGCGGCGGGCGATTCCATGAACCGTTTGATGTGGCTTCAGTTGCCGTCTCATGGCCGGTTACATAGTTGTCCATTATGTCGGCTAGTTTATATAGAAGCTCTGGCAGGCGTTGTTCGCCGTAGATATCCTTGCCGTACAGGGCGCTGTCTTGCGCAACTAGTACGATTTCTTTTGCCCCGGCGGTCAGAAGCTGATCGCATTCTTCTAAAATGTTTTCCATTTGGCGGCTTACATATGCGCCTCGTATGGACGGGATGGTGCAATATGTGCAGTGATTATCGCAGCCTTCGGCTATTTTTACATATGCCACATGGGGGATTGCATCGTCTTGCCTGGCTAGCATCCGTGAGAATTTAGTCTCCTGGCCTGGTGCCGCTGGCATCCCAATAAGGCCGCCCACTACTTTGGCTATCTGGTCGTATTCTTTCACGCCCAAAATCGCATCGGCTTCTGGAATAGAATCCTTTATTTCGCCCCGGTAGCGTTCACTCATGCAGCCCACAATAACAAGGCCTTTGCAGCTTCCGGCCTGTTTATAGGCCGCTAGTTCTAGCACAAGGTCTATGGATTCTAGCACGGCGTCTTTTATAAAGCCGCAGGTGTTTACAATAATCGCCGCGGCAGCTGCCGCGTCTTGCACCACGCTAAACCCGGCGGCGCGCAAATTGCCCACCATAGTTTCACCGTCTACCCGGTTTTTGTCGCAGCCTAAGGACACCAAGTAAACGCTTGGCTGGGGTTGTACATTGTTGCCGGTCAAGTTTTTGTTTTCCATTTTAGTTTATTCATCTCGCGTTCAGTTTCCGTTGGTGGCAATTTACCGCCAACAGGATTGTATTATTTTTCAGTTGGTCGCAATTTGTGACCAACTGAAATAAATTTACACATTGGGTTTCTTTCGAAATCAGACTTCAGGCGGTTTTGGAAGAACTATATTACAAAACATCCAGGGTGAAACATCTGATGGTTTTATCATTAGAGTTCTTCTGAAATTGCAAAAAGCATAATTTCGGAAGAAGTCTATTATTTCTGCATTTCCCATGCGCGTAGGCAGTTTTGCATAAGCGTGGCAATGGTCATGGGGCCAACCCCGCCGGGCACAGGTGTTATATAGGAAGCGATATCTTTTACCGCATCATAATCCACATCGCCGCAGAGTTTTTTCTCGTTTCGGTTCATGCCTACATCTATTACAACTGCGCCTGGCTTCACAAAATCTGCCGTAACCAGCCTTGCCCGGCCAACTGCTGCCACCAAAATATCCGCCCTGCGGCAGACTTCTGCAAGGTTCTTTGTGCGGCTGTGGCATATTGTTACCGTGGCATCTTTGGCCAGTAGCATAAGGGCCAATGGCTTGCCCACAATATCGCTGCGGCCTATAACCACTGCATGTTTGCCAGCAATTTCTATGTTTTCACGTTCCAGCAGGCCAATTACGCCAGATGGTGTGCATTGCAGCAATTTACCCTGCCCCATGGCCGCAAGGCCCACATTGCATGGCCCAAGGCAGTCCACGTCTTTTTCTGGGGCCACAAATGAAACGATTTTATTTTTATCCAAATGAGCCGGGAATGGCTGCTGTACCAAGATCCCTGTCACATCCGGGTCTTTGTTTAGCTTCTCTATAACTGCCAAAACTTCTTCCTGTGTGGATGTTTCTGGCATGGAAATTAGGGTGGATTTGAAGCCCACCTCTGCACAGGCCTTCTCTTTACCACGGATATACACCTTGCTGGCCGGGTCTTCCCCCACCAAAACAACCACTAGATGGGCGTTTGCTCCGCTGGCTGCCTGGGTTTTTACTTCCTGCCTAATTGCCGCTGCATGTGCCTTGCCATCAATTATCGCCATAAATTTCCCTATATTCCTCTCTGGTTATTGTCACTTTCCTGGGCTTTACGCCGTCTTCTGGGCCAACTATGCCCCGCAGTTCTAAATCGTCCATCAAGCGCGAGGCCCTGTTATATCCTATGCGAAACTGCCTTTGCAACATACTGGTAGAAGCCTTACCTTTCACCAGCAGAAAATCCACCGCATCATGGAAAAACTCGTCAACATCGCCCTCAACTTTGGCTTTGCCCGGCATGGTAATCTGCTGGATCATCTCAGTAGTATGCTCTGTTGGGGCTTGCGCCTTTAAGAAGGTAACTAGATTTTCCACTTCCTTATCTGAAATAAAGCAGCCCTGCACGCGAATCGGCTTGTTTTGCCCCATCGGCAAAAATAGCATATCGCCCTTGCCCAGCAGTTTTTCCGCCCCGTAAACATCCAGCACTGTGCGGCTGTCTACGCCGCTGGATACCGCAAATGCAAGCCGTGACGGTATATTTGCTTTAATCAAGCCGGTGATAACATCTACAGATGGCCGCTGTGTGGCCACAATCAGGTGGATACCCGCAGCCCGCGCCTTCTGCGCCAGGCGGCATATGGCCTCTTCCACTTCGCCCTTGCAGGCCATCATCAAATCTGCCAGCTCGTCTATTATTATTACAATTTGCGGCAGTCGCTGTTCATCTTGCTCTATGCGGTTGCGGTTATAACCCTTCAAGTCGCGGCATCCGGTTTCTGCAAAGGCCGCATAGCGGTTTTCCATTTCCTGCACGGCCCAGTTAAGTGCGCCGGAGGCTTTTTTGGGGTCAGTTACAACCGGAATAAGCAAATGAGGGATGCCGTTGTATACGCTAAGCTCTACTACTTTAGGGTCTATCATTAAAAGCTTAACCTCGTCTGGGCGGGATTTATACAAAAGGCTTGCAATCAAGGTGTTAATACATACAGATTTACCGCTGCCGGTAGCCCCTGCAATAAGCAAATGCGGCATCCGGGCAATATCTGTCACCACAGGCGCCCCTGCGATATCCTTACCCACCGCAAAAGAAAGCTTAGACTGGAACGTCTCAAACTTTTCGTCCTCAAGAATCTCCCGCAGGAAAACTGCCTGTGGTTCTTTGTTAGGAATTTCAATGCCCACAGCGGATTTGCCAGGTATAGGCGCTTCTATACGAATCCCCTGTGCAGCCAAGCTTAGGGCAAGGTCATTAGATAAATTGGCTATGCTGCTTACCTTCACCCCAGGCCCCGGCGCGATATCATACCGTGTAACCGTTGGCCCTATGCTAACCTCCAGCACCTTCGCTTCTATACGGAAGTTGCGCAAAGTATCCTCCAATATTTGAGAATTCTTATGCACCTGTGCCCTAGTTTCATTGGTAATTTGAGTGCGCTCGTTTCTGGTTAGGAAGCTGATTGGCGGCAGTTTGTAGTCCCCATAATCTGGCATGGGCGCAAACCTAGGCGCAGCCGCCCCGGTGGCTGGCCCGGCTGGGGTATCATCATATTCATCAAAATCTTCATCGTTGTAAAAATCATCACCATCCCCTGCCCGTAGGCCGTCTGCGTTGATTTTTATCTCCACAGGCTCAGAGCTTACAGGCCATGATGCGGCGTTGGCCAGCTCATCGTAATCTATGTCATTTGTATCGTCATATTTCTCGAAATCTTCCTCTTGTTCAACATCATCCAGGCCTTTTATAACAGGCGCTGCCGCAATAGGATTAGGCGGGATTACCATCGGCTCATGCTTAGAAGATGTTGTTGCTGCCACAGGCCGCTTTTTGCGGGTTTGCATAAACATCGGAATTGCAGCGTCTTCTTCCTCTTCTTGCTGGCTGGCCTCAAGTTCCTCTTGTATCAGAAGGATTTTTGGCGCGTTTTCTATGGGCTTGTCCCCTATTACAATTAGATCTATCTTATCCATTTTGTCGCTGTATTCTTCTATGATATCCTTGTAGCGTGGCGGCAATTCCTTTAGGCTAGATACTCGCTGTTCGGTAATTTCTCTGGGTTGTTTAACTTGCTGGGGCTGCTCGTCGTCTTCTTCTGCATACGCAGCCCGCTCTTCATAATAATCCCGGGCTTTCTCCACGCCACGGCCAAGAAAATCCACAAAAGAACGGCCAGTCAAATAAACCAACAAGATAATAATGCCGGCCAAAATCACAATAATCGTGCCAACAGCCCCAAGCAGCCTACGCAAAGTCTCGCTTAAAATAGCCCCAACAACCCCACCACCAATGGGTGAGCCATAGCTATAAGCCCAGCCCAAATGCTGGGAAAAACTATAATAATCCGGCGCCCCAGATGCCACCACGTTAACGATATGTAGAAACGATAAAAACAGCAATGGCAGCAGCACACATGGCAGCACAGGTAGTTGTATCTTGCGGGAAGTAAGGCTAATGGCAGCTATAGCAATAAGAGCCACAGGCAAAGCATACCCCCCAAGGCCTAAAAGCCCAGTAAGCAGGCCATGAATAAGCCTACCAAAAGGCCCCATCAAATTTGGTATAAAAACGCCAACCGCAAGCAATAACCCCCCTGCGGCAATGCCCAAGTATTTAACCTCGTTGTTTATCCCGGCTTGCTGTGGCCGGCTTGTATTGCTTCTCCCCTTGGGTGCAGCCGGTTTTTTTGTACTCTTTGCCATAAAACACACCTTTACATTTTAACGGCTTCTTCCGACATCCCCATGGGAGGATTTGGAAAAAGTTACATTTTAAGTCTTTTGCTTCTTTTAAAATTGCATTCTTTACAATTTCAGGAGAACGCTACTACGATATTTTCTAAGATTTGTGCAAAATGAGTATAGCATTTAGAATGTAAAAATTCAAATGAACCGCTGCAAAAACAAGACGAAAAATACGAAACTTCTAAATGTATACAAATAAGGTTCTTGTTGTCACTTTTCATGTGGCTTTTATGTGGTTATAATTCGTCAAAGCCCTACAATATCCGGCATTAATAGTCATTGCATTTTAAGCCCACCCGATGCAAGGCAGAAAGTTTTCTGTAGGGCAAGGGCATAGCAAGTAGTGGGCGGTTTAAACTGCAATGGCTATATTACAAAAGGGAACGGTGAGATCAAATGGACAGGGAAAAAGCAAAGCACGCAAAAAATGAACTAGATAGGATAATTGGCAAAAATGTTCGCAGAGAGCGGGAAATAAGAAACATGTCCCGGGATGAGCTGGCCGAAATTATCGACCTCACCACAAGCCATATGGGGCTAATAGAGCGAGGCGAACGCGGCGCAACTGGCGTCACCCTAATGAAACTAAGCCATGTGCTAGACAGGCCAATAGATGACTTCTTCTACGAACACAAGGATAGGCCCTCCCTACGCGAAGGCTCAAACGAAGACAAATTCGAAGCAAACAGAAAAAGGTTAGCATCCCTTTTCGCATACCTAACCGAAAAGGAGCAGCATTTTGCCCTCCACGTGATAAAAGAGCTGATACGCCTAAACCACTCCAACACAACTCCAAACGATATAGGCGAGGAAGCAGAGGAAACAGAGGCTTAATGCTATTCTTAATTAATGCTGTATGATGTTGCGGCGAATTCGCTCTAAAGCGCCTTGATCAGGCGCTTTAGGGTGTTGCTTCAGCCCGGTTAATCTGGGCTTAAAATCATGTCAGTCAAGCGGTGGCAGGTGGTGCAGGCCTTAATCTTTGTGGATAAATTCCTCGCCACTTGCGGCAACCTAACAGATGCATAATGGCTTGCCGCAAGGAACCTTATTCGAGAATAGCATAAACAATGCAGCCTTACGCAACCACACAAGCGTTTGCTACCCGCAGCTAACGCTTAGTTAATGTTGCAACCAAAAACATACATTTTTCAGCGGATTTGTTTAAACCGACACTTGACAAAAACCAACCAAAAGGTGTACTATGCAAGGCGTGCGCGATGCAACAGAGTACATGCTTGTTCTATCGCGTCCCTGCAACAACAATGGAGGGTTACCGAAGTGGTCATAACGGGGCGGTCTTGAAAACCGTTTGGGGGCAACCCCGCAAGGGTTCGAATCCCTTACCCTCCGTAATAAAAAGCCAAGCCGATTATGGCTTGGTTTTTTGTATGTTAGAACTGTTAGTGGCTTTCAGCTCAACTATAATATCGTAATGAAAAGACAGCACAAGTGGCCGCATTTGTACTGCCTTTTGTCTTTTAAAATACCTGGCGTAATTTTTTATATTTGATAAGCCCACTGAAAAATTGACAAAACGGCGAATTTAGGGGCTTTTGTGTGGGTGATGTTTCCTTGAAAAGGACAAAACAGTCCTTTTTTTGCAAAAAAATGGTACCATACGGTACCATTTTTACGGATTTATGGTACCGTATGGTACCATTTTTAATTCAAATATAAAGTTTTGGAAGTATCAGGGCGAAACCCCCAATCTGTTTGTTGTTTTATCTCCGGCGCATCATAAGCCGTAGTATAAACATAAATATATTTATAAAATCAAGATAAAGCATCAACGCGCCCACAATCGCTAGGTTGCTGGCCAGCGCCGAATTCACACCGCCTTCGCTATTTAGCGCTATATGTGCAAAATGGTTCTTAATTTTGTTCGTATCTGCAGCCACTAAGCCTAGGAAAATCACCAAACCACCCACGATTATAAGCAGGTCTAGCATGTCGCTGCCGAAGAAAAAGTTGGCCACTATGGCTAGAATCAAGCCGATTAGCGCCATTCTAAATAAGCTGCTGAAGCCCGTTAGGTCTTTTTTTGTGGTAATGCCGTAAACAGCCATCACACCAAAGGATACGGTGGTTACGCCAAAGGCCACGGCCAGGGTATATAAGCCGTCTAGGAAGTAGAAGGATAACATAACGGCCACAAAACCTACCGTTAGGCCGTTGGTCATGGCGTAAACTAGGTACATGATTTTTGCGGTGGTTGGGTTCATCCTCTCAACCCTTCTGGATAGGGAGAAAACCAGGATAAGCTGGGCGATAAACACGATAAGCACTAGGTTTTGGATGGTGTAGATTAAATTCGCAAATTCTGCGCTGCTGCTCATGCCAAAGACTATTGCAATAGTGGTGATAGTGGTAACTAAAAGCCCAAGAAACATCCAGCCGAACACCTTTGTTATATAGGAGTTCACCTCGTACTGGAGAGTATCGTCCATTTGGTTGTAAATTGGGTCAAGTGGTTGGCGTTCTAACATTTTATCATGCTCCTTTTAAAATATATTTATTAGGATATCCCAAAACAAATCTTCTAATCGCTCAGCTAGGGTTTCATCCCATTGGTCTATGTTTATAAAGTTGTCTGGGCGGTTTATATTTGTGGCTGGGGATGCGCCTATTTCCAGGGAAATATCTGCGCCGGTCAGCTCGCGTAGGCTGCGCGGGTTTAGGTTAAGCTCGAACGCGCCGTTCCTGCCGGTGGTGAAATTGCCGTCTATTGCTGTGGTTTCGCGGCGGCCGCTCCATCTATCCCGATAGGTGTAGGCTATGGTGAAGTCACCGGTTTGCGGGTTCCATTCAGATGTAACGATATACGGATGCTCGCTAAAATGCTCGTTGATTGTTAAGGTGTGCAGGTTCTGGTTTCTTATGGTTTCGTATTCCCAGGTTATATAATCGTAGAAGCTGTCGCGGCCTGTGTATGCGCTAAACCGCCAACTGTCTGTAGCAGAGCTGCCAAAATCTGCAGTGATTACGCCGCTATGCCGGTCACCCCAGCGGAGTTCCTCGTAATCTAGTACGAGAAGTATTTGGTTAAGCCTGTTTCGGCGGCCTATATAAAAGATTAGAGCTGCATCAATATCGAAATCCCGCTCCAGCTCTCGTATTGCGTCGCGCATCATCCAAGATATATCCGCGAAGGCCGAGCCGTGGCCGCCGTCTAAGGCATCGAAAGCATCGAAAATGCTGCGCATGGTGTCGTCATTCTCGAACACAGCCACCAAATCCCGCAGCAACGCAGACAAATCCCCCTGTGTGAAATTGAATTCAACCCGGGTAACACCGCCGCTGCGGCTGGATGAAAAATCGCTGCCCCTCAGGAAGCTGGTGAGGGCAGAGATATAATCCTCCAATATGTCTGAAACATCGCGGTTCATATTTGTTTCAATTGCTTCTACAAAATCTGCAAGGGCGTTCATTTCTTGCGGGGAAAGCCCAATACGCCGCCCTAGGGGGCGGATATCGTCCCGGAAAGTGGCAAAGTTTATGCCGTAAAAATCGCGGCCAAGCAGGCCAGAGCGAAATGCGGCTGTATTACTATCTACATAAAGCTCTGCATCTACACGGAAGCCCATGCTGTTTAGGGCAAATTCCACGGATTGTTGTTGCCGCCGGGAATCCGTTTGGATTGTAGCGTTAAGGCCCATGTTAACCCAACCATCCCGCAGGAAGAAATCCACCTCTACAGTGCCGTCGCCAAGGGCGCTTGTGGCCAAAGGGATTGCATGAAACGGCGTGGTTTCTATCCTGGTGGCTAGTTCGCCACTTAGGTTTACGATGGAACGCTGCACTGCTATAAGCGGCGATACCCGCAAAAATGCCACAAATGCAACAACCGCAAAAATAGCCACAACTGCAATGGGCGCGATTATCCTAGTAAGGCTTTTTTTGCGCGGGGGAATCTGGACTGGTATTGCCATATCTTCTTTTAAGTGGCCGCATTTGCCACAAAATTTGCTATCGCCCTCCAGGGCTGCGCCACATTGGCTACAAAACATGGGATACTCCTTTCTGGAAAGACCAATGCCGCCAGAGGCGGTTAAATGCCCCTGGCGGTTTAATTCACCTTACCCAAGGAAAAACATCAATGCTTCTACTGTTTCTAGCACCATGGCTATTAAATCTTCGTCCCATTCGCTCATGTTTATGAAGCTGTGCGGGGCGGTGAAATCTGTGGATTGGGTTGCGCTTATTACTATGGATAGGTCTAGGTCTAGCAGGCGCTCTAAGTCTGTGAATTCTAATGTGAAGCCGCCGTTGTTGTTTGTGGTGAAGTTGCCAGAGATGAATTCGGTTATATAATCGGCCATCCACCAATCCCACCAAGTTGCAAGTATGTCGAAGTCGCCGTTGTTGGCATCCCAAACGGAGGCTACTTCTGCAAAACTGCCGTCTACTTCAAATGCCATTACATTGGTGTGAACACCTGCGACTGCAGCATAGCTCCAGGTGATGTCAAGAAAATCAATAAGGTCGCCATATTCTGTTGCAGACAATAAGAGATTCCAGTCGCCTGTAATTGCGTCGCCAAAGTCCACAATTAGAATAAGCTCTTCGTCATCGCCGCCGAAAACAAGACCTGCATGTAGGAATATCAATGACAGGCGGCCGTCATTATCAATGTGGAATTCTATAACAATCTCGCCATCGAATTCTTCCATGGCGTCGGCCAGCCCGTGGCGGCTAAATTCTAATATTTCTCTAAATTCGTCAGCGTCTAGGGCAAGGTCGTCGTCCAGTATTGCTAGTGCTTCCATTATTTCTAAGAAGTCACCAGCAAAATTTTCAAGAACAGCGCTTAAAACCCTGTAGATATCATCGGTTTGTACGGTGTAAGCGATTATGGTGTAGTTGTTGGCAGTGGTTGTTTCATATTCTATGCCAGTAAGAGATTCCCATATTGCGCCCATATAATTCTCAAAAAACTCTGTCCATGTTACGTCTAGCCCAAGTTCTTCAACTGCTTCCATATAAAGCATGAAGGCATCAATTGCTTCTATGGCTTCGTCAATATCACGTTGGTCGAACCCTAGCATCGGCAAGAAATGAATCAAATCTTCTGGCAGGGTTTCAAATGTCACGCCATAGAAATTATCATCCAGCAGCTCTGTTCGCAATGCGAGGATGTATTCGTTCGCAAAAATTTCTAGGCCAAGCCTTGTTCCCATTAGGTTAACGCCAAGGTCCCAATGCATCATTCCCTCTGGCATGTTTTGCTGGAGGATTGCGTCAAAGCCTACGGATAAAATCCAATCCGTATAGGTTATACCCAGGTTTACCGTGCCGTAATCGAATGCTTGACCTAGCAGGCTAAAGGCGTACAGTGGCGTAGCGCGAAGCCTTGCGGCCATTTCGCTGCTCATGTTGGCGAAGGCGCTTTGCAGCAGGCCGTCTGCGGCTGTTACGGTTGCTTCGGCCACATCTGTTATTTCTGCTGGAGTTGGGGTGGGTGCTGCCGTTGGGGCTTCTGCTATTGCATCTGCAATGGCGGGTAGGTTTGCTTCTGCACCTAGGTCATTTACGGTTACTTCGTCTGTTAAATTGTTAGCTGTTTCTATTGGAGTTTCTTCATTTCGTGCTATGTCTCGAGCTGCTTCACGCCCAGTTTCTACGGTGTCGCCGTTGTCGTCTCTGTTCATGAAGAACACTACCCCTATAATGGCGATGATAAGTATGGCCGCTGCCGGGGCAATAAACCTTAGCGGGCTGCCAGAGCTTGCGGGCTCTGCCGCTGTTGGGGTGATTTCTACAGGGGCTGCTTCTGCTGGCTGGGCTGCCACCGGCGGGGCTGGTGGGGCGTCTTCAGCCGTTGGGGCTGCTGCTTCTGGTTTTACCTCGCCGCAGCTTCCGCAAAATTTGCTGTCTTCGGTATAGGTTGCGCCACATTTTTCACATTTCATGGTTAGTCTCCTTTTCTCCCTCAAAATTACGTATAATATACCACATTTCGTGCCGTATGACAAAAGCCTAGAAAAAATCCTAACTTTGGGTTATACTAATCATATGGATAATAGAGATGATTTAAAAAACCTCACTTTGCTTGGCCAAAGCCATAATGATTACCCCTCAACCTACAGCCCAAGCATACTAGAGGCATTCGACAACAAGCACTCCGGCAATGACTATATGGTCACCTTCAACTGCCCGGAGTTTACTTCGTTGTGCCCAAAAACAGGCCAGCCGGATTTTGCCACTATTGTAATAAATTACATCCCAGGCCCTAGGCTGGTGGAAAGCAAATCCCTCAAGCTATACCTGTTTAGCTTCCGCAACCATGGGGATTTCCACGATGATTGCGTGAACATTATAATGAAGGATTTGCAAAAGCTGATGGAACCCAAGTATATTGAGGTAAAGGGTATATTCACCCCTAGGGGCGGCATTGCAATCTATCCATTTGCCAATTATGGCTGCAAGGAATATGAAGAAATGGCGAAACGCCGCCTTTTTGATAGCCTAGGTGGCGCGCTGTGAAGGCGCTTGTACTGCTAAGTGGCGGGCAGGATAGCACGACTTGCCTATTTTGGGCAGCGCAGAAATATGGCATGGAAAATATAGCTGCCATAGGCTTCAACTACGGCCAGCGGCACGATATAGAGCTAGACTACGCAGCAAAAATCTGCCAGGGGCGGCAAATCCCCTTTAAGGTAGTGGCTCTGCAAAACTTTGACCCTTCTAGCGCACTTACCAACAAGAACCTAGAGGTGGACACAGCCACCCCGGCCAACGCACCCCCTAACACCCTTGTGGAAGGCCGCAACCTACTGTTTCTAACATATGCGGCGATACATGCAAAAAGCATAGGCGCGAAAGTAATCGTAACCGGGGTATGTGAGACGGATTTTAGCAATTACCCAGATTGCCGGGATATTTTTATCAAATCTTGCAATGTGACACTTAACCTGGCAATGGATTACCCCCTGGTGATAGAAACCCCGCTAATGTGGCTAACCAAAGCCCAGGCCTGGCAACTTGCAGAAAGCCTTGGCGTGCTGGATATAATAAAAACAGAAACCCTAACCTGTTACAACGGCATCCCCGGCCAGGGTTGCCAAACCTGCCCGGCCTGCCAGCTGCGGCAAAAAGGATATGATAATTATGTACGAGATAAAAAAGACATTTGAAATAAGTGCAGCCCATAAGCTGGCATTAAACTACCCATCTAAATGCACAAGCCTGCACGGCCATAACTGGATTATAACCGTACACTTGCGTGCAGAAAATTTAAATGAAAACGGCATGATAATGGATTTTACGGATATTAAAGCGAAAATATCTAGCAAGCTGGACCATAAAATAATCAACGACGAACTGCCAGGAATAAACCCCACTGCAGAAAACCTAGCAAAATACATCTGCGACAGCTTAGCGCCCCATTGCCACCGGGTAGATGTACAAGAAAGCGAGAATAATATTGCAAGTTACTATGTATAAGGTAGTAGAGATTTTTCACAGCATAGAGGGCGAAGGCAAGCGAGCAGGGCAAACCGCCAGCTTCTTGCGGCTGCATGGCTGCAACCTGCGCTGCAGCTATTGCGATACCGCCTACGCCATAGACGGCGACTACACCCCTATGTCCCTAGAAGAAATACTCGCGCAGCTAAACCAGCGGCGTTTTTTTAGAGTAACCATAACCGGCGGCGAGCCACTTAATGCACCTGGCATACAGCCATTGCTGGAAGCATTGCTGGAAGCGGGCTATGAAGTAAATATTGAAACAAACGGCAGCGTAGATATAAGCCCATACCTGCCCAGCGGCCAGAAATTATTCTTCACCATGGATTACAAGTTGCCATCCAGCGGCGAAGAGACAAAAATGCTGCCCGGCAACTTTGACAAGCTGCGCCCCTGGGATGTACTGAAATTCGTAATAGGCAGCGAGGCAGACCTTGCAAAAACTGAAGAGATAATCCGCGGCTTAAAGTCCAGCCCGCAAATTCATCTAGGTGCGGTACATGGCAGCTTCCCCTTGGAAGGCCTGGCTGCGGCGATAATCAACACCAAAACCCTGCAACACACTACCCTACAATTGCAATTCCACAAAATAATCTGGGACCCAAGCAAGCGGGGCGTGTAGTGATACCAACGAAAGAGGTAACCATGATAGACGTAAAAAAAATCGAGCAGGCCATGACAATGCTAATAGAAGCCCTAGGGGACGATCCTTCCCGCCCGGGTTTAATAGACACGCCCACCCGTGCCGCCAAAATGTACGCCGAAATGTTTGAAGGCATGGCCTACACCAACAGCCAAATAGCCCAAAAATTTGCAAAATGCTTCGAAGAATCCCAAAACAACGATTGGGTGCTGGTAAAAGACATAAACATATTCAGCTACTGTGAACATCACCTGGCCCTAATGTATAATATGAAGGTTCACGTAGCCTACCGCCCCAACCAAAAAGTAATAGGCTTATCCAAAATAGCCCGCATAGCAGACATGGTATCCAAACGCCTACAACTACAAGAACGCATAACCAGCGATATCTCTGAAATCCTATCCCAAATATTAAACACCAAAGACATAATGGTAATATTAGAAGGCGAACACAGCTGCATGAACGCCCGCGGAATAAAAGCCCAAAGCGCAAAGACGCGCACCGTGCGGGCGTCTGGGGTGTTTGCACAGGATGGCGAATTAAAACGGGATGTGTTGAACAGCATCTAAAACCGTTTTTTGTGTGGAGTGGTTATACATTTGAAAAAAGAAGCAAAAAACTTTAATTGTTGGACTTTTTAAGGAGGCGCATTGGATTGCGCTTCTTTTTTATAGTCATCTTCTACCCATCGCCTTTGTAAAAAATTCAGTTGGTCGGATTTTCCGACCAACTGAATTGCACTACAACTATATTGGACGCACCAAAAAATATTACAAATTCTTTACAAATAATTTTTGGCAAAATCTGTAAAGCGCTAAAGTCAAGGCCTGTGGAAGTTTTTGCATCCCATTGGTACCACAAAGCCAACAATGTTGAGTAAACGAGTACAATCTGTACTTGACTTACGAATGTTAACAAGTTATGCTACAATTGGAAATTTCAAACAGTATAGCCTGTAGCAGTAACATATGGAAAGAGGTGTGGTGGGGAGAATCGCAACAATCACATAATGGGGAGATTTTTCAACGGTACTTAAACGATCTTGCAAAACCAAGGGCGAAGTATGTCACTTCGCCTACCTAAAACGGGGACAAAAAAACGATTTTGGAGGTTTGTTATGAAAAAATTCACCGCAATAGTGCTGGCATTTATCCTTGCATTTATGCCACTAGCACCAGTTGTCGCCTACGACTACGAAGGCACAACAGAAGTAGTTGCACCATCACTCGAGGCTCCTACAGCTGAGGCACCCACAATGGAACAACCTACAGCAGAGGCACCTTCTACAGAAACACCAGCAGAAGTACCAACTGAAGTACCAACAGAAGAAAACGATGACGCAAACGACGAAACAACAACAGTAGAAGAAAACGAAAATGATAATGATGAAACAACCGTGGAAGAAAACGACAATGACGAACCAACAGCCGAAGAGCCAACCCTGCTAGAAGATGGTTTGCTAGTGCAAGCGTTTAGTAGCGGCTTTGGCTTGTTTGCGTTCAGCAATGGAAACAGCGAAAATGTAAGCCTAGCGAGTGGCGCAAACTCAAATATCCGCATATGGACGCAAATTGATGGGGTAAACGCACCTGTAGATCTTGCGAACTTAACCGTGGCAGCCACATTCCCAGATGGCAGTAACGCTATGGGTTATGTTCGTGTTAACGAAATGTGGCAAGCCGGTATAGGCATGACTGGCTTAGCAAATTACATTGACGTAAACAAGACAGGCACAGGTATTAGCAACTGGCACTGGATCAACCTAACCGTAACATACGGCGGCCAAACATCTGAGCTAAGGCTATTAAACAACTACAGAGTATTTGGCCTGCATACTTTCAACAACGGCCCAGGTGGCGCACCAAGCACACCAAATGAATCACTTGCAAATGGCGGCACAATCCGCGTGTGGACACAAGTTGATGGCGCCAATAGGCATATTCCTTACGATAGCCTAATCGTATCCGCAATAGACCAACACGGCGCAGACGCAATGCAGTTCATCAATGTTAATAGGCCATTTAATAATCAAGAGTTTGTTAACTTCATAGACGCCAATAAAAACGCCCCATGGCAATGGATTGATCTTACAGTAACCCACATGGACCAAACCCATGTGTTAAGGCTAGTAAACAGCCGCTTCTTCAGCCTAGACATCTTTAACAATGGGCCAGGTGGCACACCAAGTACGCCAAATGCAAGCCTTGCAGCTGGCGGCACAATCCGTATGTGGATTGACCTTAATGGTGAACGCGCACAGGTTCCATTAGGAGCTGTGGGCTTACAAGTAACCGCAGTTCTGCCAGACGGTACAGACGCAATGCAATTTATCAACGTACCAAATGTAGGCGGCTCAGGCAATGCAAACCGCATAGACGTAAATAAAAATGCACCATGGTATCGCATTTATCTTACAGTAACCATTTACGGGCAAAGCCTTGACTTGATACTTGTTAACAGCCATCCTCGCTTCTTTGGCCTTAGCATGTTCAACAATGGCCCAGAAGGCTGCCCAAGCACACCAAACGCCAGCCTTGCAGCCGGCGGCACAATCCGTATGTGGACACAACTTAGCGGCGTGAACGCTCAAGTGCCGCGCAACCAAGTAGTACACAGCATGACAGCAACCATTCGCAAAACAGGTGAATGCGCGTTGCACTTGATTTTACTGCGCCCGGTTACAGGCGACCTAGTGGGCAGCATAGATGTAGACAAAAATGCCCCATGGGAATTTATAGACTTTTCAGTAACAGTGTTTTTCACAACTGTAACCTTTGAGCTGCACAATAGCCGCTTGTTCACCATAGATATCTTCAACAACGGCCCAGATGGCACAGCAAGTGAGCCAAACGCTAGCCTAGCAGAATGGGGCCCTTATGGTAGAGTTCGCATGTGGCCGCGGCTTATCGGTGAATATGCTACATTGCCATTAACTGGTAACCATGCTGCGGTTATTACAGCAACCGTAGCAAGCGGTGCATGTGATATGGCTGGTACATGCGCCCTCGGTTTTATTACCGTCAACGGTGACGGTGAAATTGTAAACATTGACGCAATCAAAGCCCCAGCATGGGAGTTTATAGACTTTGAAATAACCGTATTTGGCCAAACAATTAACGTATTACTACACAACGAGCATTTCGTACCATGCGTATTCTGCCCAGATTGCAGAGAATGCCTAACTTGTGAAGACCACCTAGAATTCCGCTGGGATGCCTTCAACAACGGTGTAGGCTCAGACGCTTACACAAGCAGAACAAATACAGGCCTTGCAGCCAGTGGCACAATCCGCATGTGGACAGGGTTTGGCTCACGCGCCCCCGGAACAAACAGGCCAATACCGTTACGCGAAGCAGGTACTATAAATGCTGTAGACCAAGACAACAATTGCGCTATGGCATTCATAACTATAAACGAACCATGGAACAACCAAGGCAATTTCAACTTTGTAGACGTAAACAAAAACGCACCATGGCAAAGAATGTACCTCACCATAACTGTATGCGGTGAAGAATATAAAGCTGTGCTTGTAAACAGCCGCTTCTTCAGCCTTAACATGTTCAACAACGGCCCACAAGGCGACCCAGTAGGCACACCAAACGCTAGCCTTGCAGCCGGCGGTACAATCCGCATGTGGACACAGCTTAACGGTGTTAACGCCCATGTGCCACGCGCTCAAGTAGAAGCTAGCATGACAGCCACAATCCGCGGCACAAACGAATGTGCATTGGACTGGGTTCTACTGCGCCCGATTGTAGGCGATACAATAAATATAATTGACGTTGACAAAAACCAAGACTGGGAGTTTATCTATTTCTCTGTAACCGTATTTGGCCAAACAGTAACCTTCCTTCTGCACAATGCCAACTACCCACTATGCAACCATAATCTATGCCCAGAATGCGATGAATGCCTAGACTGTGGCGATTGCGACTGCCGCAGCATAACATTCAACTTCCCAGGCATGCAGAACATGATAGTGCAATACTGGGCGGGCGGAAGCTGGCATACCCTTGCAGACGGCCCATTCAACGACTATGCAGAATTTAGTGCCCCAGGCGCAACTGTAGTAAGGGCAGTTAGGGACGGGTTAGTCTATAGCCGCAATATTACAGCAGACGGTGAGTATACAGGCGACTATGCAATTAACGCCCCTGTAATACGGCTCTACGTAAGAGGCGTGCCGGTTGCTGGCAACACCTTAGGTGTTGTGGGTGGCGGTTTCGGTAGTAACTGGGTGTACAATGGCATTCCTGCCGAAGTATCTCCAGGCGAAAATAGCTTCCTCGTATTTAACAATAGAACTTATGATGTTGTTTTAAACAGAACCGGATTCTTTCCGCTTACAAGAACGGCTTCAGAGGGTGACGACAATGGATATGAATATCTGTATGTGGACCTCTCTGCATATCTGGTTCCTATAACAGTTCCACAGGGCGTTTCAGATGTGCGGATGCAGTCCAATGGCTGGATTGTGTTTAATGCACAAGAAGGCGATGTAATTTGGCTAGTGGTAGACCACCCCAACTACAGAGATGCATCTGTAACCTTTGATTTCTGCTGCTTGGTACAGCACCAAGTAAACTTTATACTTGATGACCACAATCCACTTTATATTGAATGTTGCGAAGATTACCACACTGTTACCTTCGTAAGGGAAAATGGCGCAGCTGGCATTTGGGCAGAGACGGTAACAACAGTTACTGTAGCTGTCGGGCAGCAAATCCTTGCAGCACAAATTCCAAACTATACCAGAAGAACAGGCTTCTACTTTGCAGGCTGGTATAAATATGATGATACTGGTGTATTGGTGCCTTACCACCCAGGAGACCATACTGTAACTGCTGATGTTACTTTTAGAGCAATGTATAACCTGCTTTGGCATCCAGTAGAGTTCATAGTTGGCCCTGGCGGCGCCGGAACTTCTAATGTTCAAGATATACGTGATGGCACAGCAGTTGGCGAGGTACACATTGCACCTCCGCTAGCTACCCATCTGGAACAGCCTCTACGTGGTTATCGCTTTGTTGGCTGGACATCAAATCTTGATGGCTGGGATGAGGAAAGTCCTGTGGGATTTATCCCAAGATGGACTGAAGGCGTACATTCGCTAGATATTTACCCTCGTATAGGCGAAGTAATCTTCACAGCTAATTTTGAAGCTCTATATCACAACGTCACATTTAGTGTCTACCCTGCCACAGGCGGTACATTGGATGGTGACGCAACGCTGTCCGTGCGTGATGGTCAAGCACTTACAGGTATACCAACACCGGTAGCGAATGAGCATTACGAATTTTCACATTGGGAATTATATATGTATGTACCTGGTGAAGATGGCGCAGAAGGCGAATGGGACTGGGTGCAGGTTGTGCCAGCAAATATTACAGATGTATACCGTAATAAACAATTTAGGGCAGTGTTTACGCCTGTGTATTTCTATGTAACATTTGTAATGCAAACAGGTGCAGCAGAACAGCCTGCTGTAAATCCTTTGCGCGTGCGTTCTGGCCATACGCTTACAGAAGCCCAAGTGCCAAACACAGATGCTTTAACAGGTTATCGTTTTATAGAGTGGCTTCTTGGTGCATATCCTTATTTTGATCAAGGATGGGTAGGAGAAAGTCCAATAGGGTTTACTGTGGACGGCAATGTGACATTTACAGCTGTTTTTAATCCGTGGATTCATACTGTCTACTTTATAGTAGGTGAAGGTGGTATGGCAACACCAGCCACCAGAACAAATCCTATACAAAATGGCCAAGCGGTATTGCATACGCACATTATCCCATTAAATCAAATGTCGCTTGAAACACAATCGCCAGGCTGGGTATTCGATCATTGGCTACAGGTAATATATGTTGGCGACGTTAGGACAGAAACCAATATAGGTGCTTCATTGAGTCCAGTAGGTACTCAAATCGTCTCCGAGTGCGGTTATAACCCTTGCGTATGTCGGTTTGTATTTATAGCAGTATTTAGAAGCATAGAGCCAGATGATGGTGGCGGCGAAATAAATGATGGAAACGACAACGATAATGGAAACGACAACGATAATGGAAACGACAACGATAATGGAAACGATAATGATAACGACAACGATAATGACAACGACAACGACAACGATAATGATAACGACGACGACAATGATAACGATGGTGGCACACCTGGCACACCTCCAGGAGACGGCGGGGATTTAACACTAACACCAGCAGACCCACCAACACCCCCTAACCCAGGCTTCAACCTTGCCCCACCAGCTGCTCCGCCAGCCGCAGAATATACCGTTATAGCTGGCGAATTGGCAGAGGATGATGCACCACCAACAGTAGTGTTGGATGACGCAAATGTACCTCTAGGCGCATTTAACCAAGCAGCAATTAGCTTGCCAGCTGTAGATGTGGCAATCATAGACGATATTGCTGTTCCTCTTGGTGCTATGGCAGTGGCTGTGGGCGTATTGCCACAGGCCGGCTTGGTAAATAATACGCTTATGTTGGTGATTGGCTTCGCACTGGCTATGTTGTTTGCGGCAGCCGCATTCCTATATATCCGCAAAGCTAAAAAGCAAGAAGCAAACTAACAATAACACCATCCTTTAATATAAAAAAAGCGAGCCAGTAAATGGCTCGCTTTTTTTGTGGTTTTATGGGTACGTATTTGTGTGGAACGGTTATAGTGAAAGAGATTCCGAAGCGGTCCTCGTCCAACGCAGCAAAAACGCCTAAGACACTTTGTCTCGGCGTTTCAGGTGTCACTTGGGCGAGACCTCTCTTATTCATTTCACCATATGTGTTCCGAGTGTTTTCTGGCACAGCAAGCGGCTTACCTCTGGTTGGGTGGCGCGACTATAATCAGTTGAATTGAAAACCATACGTTTGCTGTGGCAGTGGCCTTTGTAGCCATCACACCAAAACAAAAAGCCATGCGTAATACAACGCATGACCTCTATTTTCCTCAAAAAAAGTTTTTAGCCCGCTTTTTTCAAAAAATGGGTGAATGTGTGACAGGCGAAGCCTCTGACTGTTTTGCCCTATTTCAATGCCACATCTACAATAGCCACCAAATCCTTTGCCATCAGTTGCAGCTTTGCATCTGCGTCTGCGGTTGTTGCGGTGGCTGGTAGCTTCGCGCCAAAGTACAGTTTTATTTTTGGTTCTGTGCCGGAGGGGCGCACGCAGACCCAGCTGCCGTCGCCGGTGGCGTAGTAGAGTACCTCAGACAGGGGCAGGTTGGTGGGGCTGGTTTGGCCGGTGGCCAGGTTGGTTATTGTTTTAGTGGCGTAGTCGCGGGCTTCGGTAACTTGATTGCCTGCTAGGGTGGCTGGAGGGGTGGCGCGTAGGGCAGCCATTATGCGGCGGATATTGGCTACGCCATCTACGCCTTTTAGGGTGATGGACTCTATGGATTCCTTGTATAGGCCGTATTTTTTGTATAGGGCGTTTAGTACGTCTTTTAGGGTCTGGCCTTGTTTTTTGTAGTAGGCGGCGGCTTCGCATACAAGCAGGGTAGCTACTACTGCGTCTTTGTCGCGGGCGTAGGTGCCTGCCAGATAGCCATAGCTTTCTTCAAAGCCTAAAATGTAGCTGTAGCTGCCGGTTTCTTCAAATTCTTTTATTTTTTCGCCAATATACTTGAAGCCTGTTAGCACTTCCATGTAGGTTAGGCCGTTGGCCTTGGCTATTTCGGCTGTCATGCCGGTGGAAACTATAGTGGAAATTAATGCGCCGTTGGCGGGTAGTTTGCCGTTGGCCTTCATTTGCGTGACCATGTACTCTGCTAGGATGACGCCGGCTTGGTTACCAGAAAGCAGCATATATTCGCCGTCTACCTTGATGGCAACTCCTACGCGATCGCAGTCTGGATCTGTGGCTAGGGCTATGTCGGCGTCTTTTTCTTTGGCAAGGCGCAAGGCGTATTCAAAGGCCTTTTTGTCCTCTGGGTTTGGGTAGCCTACGGTGGGGAAATTGCCGTCTGGGGTTTCTTGTTCTTTTACCACATATACATTTTTGAAGCCTGTTTCCTTGAGGGCGCGCTGCACGCCCACATTGCCCGCGCCATGTAGCGGCGTGAACACGATTTTGATATCAGATTCTGGGATGATTTCTGGGTTAAGGCATTGAGCCTTTACATTTGCCATGAAGGCGTCGTCCACCTCTGGCGGGGCTATGTTAAACAGGCCTTTGGCCGCTGCTTCTGCCTGGGGCATGGTTTTTACTTTTGAAAAGTCCGTGATTTTTTCCACTTCTGCAATGATGGCTTCGTCCCGTGGGTAGGGGCATTGGCCGCCGTCTGCCCAGTATACCTTGTAGCCGTTGTATTCTGGCGGGTTGTGGCTTGCAGTTACAACAATACCGGATATGCAGCCCAAATGCCGCACCGCAAAAGAAAGCAGCGGAGTGGGGCGTAGGCTGTCAAATGTATAGGTTTTGATGCCGTTTGCATTAAGCACCAGCGCTGCCTCTGTAGAAAACTCTGGTGACATACGGCGGCAGTCATGGGCGATGGCTACGCCCATGCCGGGCTTGTAGGCGTCGCTGGCTAAAATATAATTGGCCAGGCCTTGTGTTGCACGGCGCACGGTGTAGATATTTAGGCGGTTTGTACCCGCCCCAAGCACCCCACGCATTCCACCTGTACCAAACTCCAGCTCGCGGAAGAAGCGGTCTTCAATTTCCTTCGCGTCACCCGCTATGCTTTGCAGCTCTTGTTTTGTTGCCTGGTCTATTGAAGGGTCGTTCATCCATTTTTCATACATTTGCATATATGCCATGTCAATTCCCCTTAATCTTTGAAATTATTTTCTGATGCCAGCTTAAAGAAGACCCTTCGCTGCCACCTTCACGGCGACGGGCTTTGCGGCTTTCTTCCATTTGCATTTTAGTTTTCATGCCCTTCATGCCTACAATATACGCGCCGGCCAGCTCTACAGTTACGGTTTTTTTCACCGGTAGGGCCGCGTAGACATCTTTGTCGCACATTAAAGTCATAATTTGCGGGCCAATTTTTGCTTTAACCAGCGGCATCTTCATAAGCTTACCCATCCTTGGCATCTGATCCAGCACCGCCTTAGGAAAATTAGCATTGGTTAGCTTATCCTTTTTCTTATCAATCACATAAATGGGTACAGACTGCTTATGTGTATCCACCATCTGCTGCTGCTGAAGCGACTTCTTGCCGGCCCAGCGGTTAAGAAAATATAGCCCAACCGCGATTGCTACCACAATAACACTCACTAAAATAGCGATATCCCAAATTCCCAAAGTTACACTCTCCTATGCTTTTGTAATGGTATCATTATAAGATGAAAATGTATTAGATGCAAATAAAACCGTCAGAGGCTTTGCTTCCGACACCTCCACCCGCTTTTTGAAAAAAGCGGGGCAAAAACTTTATCTTTCGCGATAAAATATTCCAAATCAAAGCTTTTTGCCAGGCCTTTTTTCAGAAAAGCTGCGGAGCCTCTGACGGTTTTAATGCTCTAACAAATACAACCTATGCAACGCGCGCGTGCATATCAGGTACATTAACTTGTGGCCATCTGCCCCTTGTAGGGCTGGGGCGTTGTGGGCGGGGCAGATTACAGCGTCGAATTCCAGGCCTTTGGCGTAGGGTACGGCCATTACCATTACCCCTGGGGCGAAGGTATGGGTTTCGCCGGAGATTAGTTGTACGGGGCGGGCCGGATTATGCCATAGGGATTTTAGCTGCTTGTGAAAGGCTTTTGCTTCGATGTCTGTGGGCAAGAGTACGCCTGCTGTCATAAAATCCCCTGGCAGTTCTGCTAGTATGTCTAGTATGGCGGCGTATGGGTTTTGGGTTTTTATTATTGCTGGTTCTTGGCCGTGGCGTGCGAATACGCCTGGCTCCATTACGCTTTTGGGTAGGAATTTTGCTGCGAAGTTGGTTATTTCGTAGGTAGAGCGGTAGCTTTTTTCTAGCTTGAATAGGTTGGCTTGGGGGTATAGGGAAGTAAGTTCGCTGGGGTTGGTGATGTTTATTTCGCTGTACAGGGCTTGGTTGGTATCTGCCAATACGGTGAAATGGCTGGCTGTGTACATGCGCTTTAGTATGCGGTGGTGTAGGTGGCTTAGGTCTTGGGCTTCGTCTAGCAGGATGTGGCGCACGCTTTTGTCTGGTTTTATGCGGCCTATTAGGATATCTGTGTACATTAGGGCTAGGGCGTCTTCGTAGTAGAGTTTTTCCATTTTTAGGGCATCGCGGTTTATTTTCATTTCTAGGCCGTGTTCCTTTGCCCAGTTTTGTAGGTGTCGCTCATATAATCGCCTCGCGGTGGGCTGTAGGCGGTTGAAAAGGTCTGAGAATACTATGCTTTTTTCTTGGTCAAACTTCGAGCGGATTTCGTCGTCGCTGAAGGTGTCGTCGTGGAGGTTGTCGTAAAATGCGGTGATTTTGTCGCGGTTGGCCTTGAAATATTCTTCGTAGGCCTGGTGTACATAGGATGTGACCCGGTTGGTTTTACCGGATAGGTTGCTGGCGGCGGTGCGGTCTTGGTAAAGAGCGCTTAAGCGCTCTTTCGGGCAGACAATATCTTGGATGAAGGTTACGTCTTCAAAAACCGGGCTGTAACCTGCAACAGAGGTTTCTAGGGCGTCTAGGAAGGCTGGCGAACATTTATGGCGTAGCCAGTTGCGGCGGGTGGCATCTTTTTTTGCCGTTGTTAGGTAGTCAATTTGCTCGTAAAGCCCGAAAAATGGGCGGCTGTTTTGCATTTCTAGCAGTGATGGGAAGTCTAGGTTAAGCACATCTTCTTCCCCAAGCTCTGGGATTATGCCTTCAATATACGACGAAAAAACCGCGCTGGGCGAAAAAATACGTACCTTGGCAGATGTGAGGCTGTCTCTGTCGCGATACAGCAAATAGGCCAGCCTATGCAGCCCCACAGATGTTTTGCCGCTGCCCGCCGCGCCCAGCACCAGCACATGGGAGGCATCCGCCCGGATGGCACGGTTTTGTTCTGCCTGTATGGTGTTTATAATCGTCTTGATATGGGCGTCGCTGGCTTTTGATAACTCGCGCCGCAGTATTTCATCATCTACGGCCAGCTCGTTGTCAAACATGTATACCAGCTTGCCTTTTTCTATCTGATACTGCCGCTTTAGGCTGATTTCGCCCTCAATTTCTGCCCCTGTGCCGGGCACGAAAAAAGACGCTCGCCCCACACCATGGTCGTAATACAATGACGAAATGGGCGCACGCCAATCGTAAACATGGTACAGCAACTTCTTATCTTCGTACACAGAATGCCGCCCGATATATATCTGCTCTGGCTGCTCTCCATCTTCCAAAAAATCTATACGGGCAAAGTAAGGGGAACCCAAAATCTTTTTAAGCTTATTAAGCTCTACGCTGGTATGGGCGTACTGCTTCTGGCTTTGGGCTAAATCTTCTGTAAAAACGCTCAAATCTGCCACATCATCAAAATCCCGCAACACTGTTCGGGCTTCTTTCCACATGGCCGTATGGGTGTCTAGTACCTCTGCGCGCTTCCCTGCCAGCCCTTCCGTGAGGCTAGAAATTTTCTCTATAATAACATCTGTAACCTGCGAAAGCTTAAGCTCTTCATTTTGCATATATTATCTCCTTCAAATGTAGCTAATACTGTTATACTATGGATTTGAATGAATTTCAAGTTTATAGTAGCGGCAAAAATGCTGACATTTTAATAGGAGTAGTACAAAAAATGGTACCATACGGTACCATAAATCAGGGAAAATGGTACCGTATGGTACCACATTTACGCCAAAAAGCCCCTTTTACAAGCAATGGAAACCAAGAGAAGCCTGTAAATCCGCCATTCTTGCCCAAATAAAAAATTAAAAATTTTTTGCTTCTTTTTTTACAAAAAAAGAAGGGGGTGTGGGGCGAAGCCCCACGGTTTAAATTATTTCACTATACAAGATAACTTACACAAGCAACCCGCATAAAATAGTCCATATCGCAACGAAGGGGGCTGATTTATGTGAAGAGGCTCACTATTTATACTGTTGGGTTTGATAGGCAGCTTTATGATTTTGCTCGGGATTTTGGGCTGGTTAGGCTGTTGTGGGCTAAGTGGCGTAGTGGGGGGCAGGTTTTTGGGGTGCAGCTGGCCTGGGAGAATGGGGATACGACAGAGGTTGTGGGGCGGGTTTGTGGGTTTTTGCAGCAGCTTGTGGCGCTGGAGAACCCGCTTTACGGCCATTCTCCCAAGCTTATGGAACTGGCGCTTGGGCTGCAGGGCACGCCTGTACACCAGCGGGAAGTCAAGCGGTTAAAGGGGTTTTTGCGTGGTAGCCGGGTTTTACATATTGAAGGGTATTTAAATTTTCGCATGGGGGAGTTTCGCAACCATTTGGATGTGATTAGCTACCGCGCCATAAAAAAAATGAAACTTACATTTGGGGACTAGCAATTTTTTCCAATTGATGTTAAAATGCAGATATGGATAAAATAACCAGTAAATTATTGGCAATCGAGCAAGATGCCCAAGAGGCAATGCAAGCCATGCTGCGGGAAAAAACCGCCCAACGGCAAGATGCAGAGACTCAGCTAACAGCCAAAATAAAACAGCTTAAAGCCCAGGCAGAAAGCAAAATGGCAGAAATAAGCCGCAGCGCAGAGGCAGACCTAGCCCAGCGCATAATGGAAATAGAAGCGAATTTTGCCGAAAAAGCGGAAGCCTTTAAGCAAAGCATGGCAGAAAACAAAAAAACCTGGCGGGAGAAAATTTTCCATGATGTACTCGGCTAATGTGAAGGCAAGGGCAATGGCCGCAAGGCTGCTGACCGCTGCAGGCTACCAAGCCCTAACTCGCATGGCCACCGCTGGGCAGAAGATATGGCTAAGAGATAACCCTCATTGCGGCCATGCTGCGGTGCTAGAAGATGCCCGCAAGCTGGCCTGCCACATACATGAACGGTGGGCGAAAAACATCATAACCAAGCTAGGGCATGGGCTTGCAGAAGGGGATATGGGCGTAGATTTTTACCTGTCTCTATGGCGGGAAATCCCCCGTGGCCATGCTTTGGGGGCGATTTTGGCAATGGAAATAGATTTGCGCAACATCCTGTGGATGTACCGGTTAAAGCATAGCTTTGGGGTGGATGGCCAGGAGATTTTTGGGCATTTGATTCCCTTAGGCAGCGGGTTTATTAAGAAAATGGCCATGACCAAGGGTGTTTCCGGGTTGCTAGAGGAGGTTTCTGGCAGCAAATATGCCGGTGTTTTCCCAGATTTTAACCACGCAGAGCATAGGCTGGCCACCGCCATGCAGCAAAAATACCGCAATGAAAGCCGAAAGCACCCAAATACGATAATCCCCCTATGCGGGTATTTGTTTGAAAAATATCTAGAATCAAGGAAGATAAGCGCAATAATGGAAAACACCAGAAAAGGAAATATTGCTTAATACCAACCTAAATTAAAATCGCCTCATTGTTCGCGGCAAGTTTGCCCTAAAACATCTTATCTCGGCGTTTTAGGGTGCCGCTCCAATTTATTGTTCTAGTTTGAAATTAGTATAACTACCGTGTTCCAAATACAAAGGATGTGAGCGGATGATAGCCAAAATGCAATACATAAGCATAACCGGGCATATCGGTAGCATGAACCATGTGATACAGCGCTACCTAAGCCGCTATCATATCCAGCTGCGCCCTGCGGCGCGGCAGGGCATTACAGAGCCCTTTATCTCGCTAAACCCATATGCCCTCACCCTACAAAAGGCCGAAAAACTGGCCGGGCTAATCCCTCCGCCGCCAATTTTCCATAGGCCAATGGCCGCGTCAGAAGCGGTTAATCTGGTAGAGGCAGTGATGCAAGCATACGAGCAACGCAACCAGAGCCTGCGCCAGCTAGAAACACAGCTGGCAGAAACCGCAAGCCATATAACCACCTACGAAAACTTCCCGCAGCTAAACATTCATGCCCTGGCGGGGCTAGAGGCCGTCCATTGCAAAATAGGCAACATGAGCCTGGTAAATTACCGAAAATACGAAAAATTTATGCAAGAGGATTCCCGGATAATTTTCATAACAGCTAAGCGCGACGCCCAGCTGGTTTGGGGGGCGTACTTTACCCCCGCCTCAGACTATAACAGCATAGACTCCATATTTGCGGCGCTGGGTTTCGAAGCGGCAAAGCTGCCGCCGAAGCCCCTAGCCGGGCTGCAGCAAGAATATGATTCCCTGCAAAAAGAAGTAACCCGCCTAACCCAAGAAATTTTTTTAAACATCACGCCCGGCCTCAAGCCGCAACGCCTGGCAATTGCTTGCCAGCGCGTGCAAAGCTTATACGCCAGCTTTGATGTGAAAAAATACGCCGCCCTAAGCAAAAATCGCCGGATATTCAGTTTTGCGGGCTGGATGGCAGCCACAGACGCAAAGCAGCTAGAGGAAGAAATAACTCACGACAACCTAGCAGTGCTAACCCTTTTCCCAGAAGAAAAATCCACCCCGCCAACCCTGCTAAAAAACCCGTTAATAATCCGGCAGTTCGAGTTTTTTACAAGGCTATACGGCCTGCCAAAATACGGCGAAGTTGACCCAACGCCGCTGCTGGCAGTTACCTACACGCTACTGTTTGGGCTTATGTTTGGGGATGTGGGGCATGGGCTGGTTATAGGGCTGTTGGGGCTGTTTCTGTATTATAATAAAGGGCTTGCCTTGGGTGGAATCATGGCCGTAGTGGGCGGCAGCGCGGTTGTGTTTGGGTTTTTATATGGCAGCATCTTTGGGCGGGAGGATATTTTGCCGGCTTTATGGATGCGCCCTGTGGCCAGTATCAACCAGACACTTATCTTCGCGGTGTTACTGGGGGTTTTCCTTATAGTGCTGGCCATGCTGTTTTATATGTATAACGCCCTGCGCCAGCGCCGCTACGAAGATTTATTGTTTGGTGCTAATGGGGTGGCTGGGTTTTTGTTTTACGCAGGCGTGGTATGGCTTGGGCTGCGGCTTGTGGGCGGCCAGGGCTTTACATGGGCGGTGGCTACAGTTGCGGCCATTCCCCTGGTTTTTGTGGCTTTAAAACGTCCGCTAGGCCACGCAATGGCCGGCAAAAAAATCCTGCCAGCAGGCGGCGTAGGCCAATTTCTATTCAGCACCGCCATAGAAACCTTCGAAACCCTGCTAACCTACGCCACCAACACAATATCTTTCGTGCGAGTGGGCGCATTCGCCATAAGCCATGCCGGCATGATGCATGTGGTACTACAGCTTGCCCAAGGCGCAGCCGGAATGGGAAATATCATAATATTCATACTAGGCAACGCCTTAGTTTTAAGCATAGAAGGACTGCTAGTGGGCATCCAAGCCCTACGCCTAGATTTCTACGAAATTTTCAGCCGATTTTACACAGGTGGCGGCGAGGAGATAAAGCCGCAGGCCTTCGCCCCTGGGCGCTTGGGCGAACAGAACGCGCAGTTCCAGGCCAGCCAGCACCCCCTTTCTTTTTTTGAAAAAAAAGAAGCAAAAAGATTTTAAAGTTTTTGGAGGTGCCGGGGGCAGAGCCTCTAACGGTTTAAATATAATGTGAGGTGCTATATGGCAATTATTTTATTTTTGTTTGCTTTGGTGTTTTTTTTGCCGCTTGGCTATTTTTATCTTGGGGGGCGCAGGCGGGGGAAACTCGCGTTGGGGTTAAATGTTGGCGGGTTTGTGGTGGTTTTTTTGGTGGCGGCTTCTTTGATTTTCTCTGGGCGGGTACTTGGGGCGGAGGTTGCTGGGGGCGCGGGGGATGTTAATGTGGCTGCGGCTTTTATTGCGGCGGCTTTGGCCACCGGGCTTGGAGCTGTGGGCACTGGCATTGCGGTAAGTTCTGCGGCTGCGGCGGCTATTGGGGCTATCAGCGAGAATGAAAATAACTTTGGCAAGGCTATGATTTTTGTGGCCATGGCAGAAGGCATTGCTATTTACGGGCTGCTGGTTTCGTTTATGATTTTGGGGCGGGTATAATGAAGGTTCTTGCCCTGGTGGATGATGCTGCGGTTTTTGATAGGCTGCGGCTGGTGGGGGTGGATTGTAGGTTGATAGAGGATGTTAGTGCGGAGGATTTTAGCGGGGTTGGGCTGCTGGTGGTGGCCGGAGGGCTGGCAGATGCAGCTGGTTGGTTGCGGGAGAGAGTTCCGCTGGTGGTTGTGCTGGGGTGATTTTGCGGTTGGAACTTCTTGCAGCTGGCTACGGTGTGTCTGCCAAGCTGCATAGATTAGACTTCTTCCGAAATTCCCGTAGGGGTTTTGGAAAAGTTACATTTTCAATCTTTTGCTTCTTCTGAGGTAACCTGGAAGAAACCGGGCGGCACGGAGTGCCGGGTTCGCCAGGCGAACCTTATGAAATTGCGTTTTTTGGAATTTAAGAAGAACTCTATTGAAATTTGTGCCAAAGCGGATGATTTTTGCTGTTTTGGTGTGTAAGCATGTCTTGATGCCTTGTTATTGCGGCTGGATTTGTGGCCGCAATGGAAAGCATTAACTACATAGAACAGGAGCGGTAGCCATGGTTGCCGAGGTTTTGGACAAAAAAATCGCCTATTTTACTACCAGCATAATGAACGAGCTGCAAGCCAAAGCCAGCCGTATGCGCCATCAAGAAGCCAAAGATTTGCAGGCCTGGGCAGATGTTAGCCTAGCTATGGCAGAGAAAGAGTTGCAGTCAAAGCTAGACGGCCACAGCCGTGACTTGGCGCGCTATGCCAACCGCGAAATAAGCCAGGCCACGGCCCGGGCAAAAATGGCCTATCATGCCACTGTGGCTGCATTGGTGGATGATTTGATGGCGGGGGTGGCTGGGGAGCTTACAGAATTTGCACAAAGCCCAGAATATATGGATTATTTGCTAGGGCGTATTAGGGCGGCGGGGGTAGGTTTTGCGGTGGTGATTCTTCCTCCTGGGCATATGCATTTTGCGGAGGAGATTGAGGCTGCCACAGGGCTTGTGGTGGAAGCGGGGGAGGATGATTATATAGGTGGGTTTATGCTGCTTACAGAAGGCCGCAAAGCCCGCCTAGATTGCACGTTTAAAGCCAAGCTGGAGGAGGCTGGAGATGACCCTCCCTGGCAGTGGTAAGATATGGGGCATTAATGGCCCTATTTTGACGGTACATACGGGTTCGCAGTTTTGTTTGGGGGAGAGGGTTGCCGCCCGGGGGCTGCCGGGTGAGATTATTTCACTTAGCCCTGGGGTTGCGGTGGTGCAATCATTTGAAAGCACGGCGGGGCTAAGGCCGGGAGATGAAGTGCTTGGCCTTGGTGCGCCCATAGCTGTGCGGCTGCGGCCGGGGATTGTGGGGAATATTTTTGATGGAATAATGCGGCCGCTTGGGGGCGATTCGCCGGAGGAATTTTATGTGAAAATGCTGGTGAAGCCTGGGCAAACCATTGCCCCCGGGGATGTTTTTGCCGCGGTGCAGGAAACCCCGGTTATTATATTCAAGGCCATGGCCCCGCCTGGTGTGGCCGGGCTGGTAAAGGCCGCCGCCCCAGATGGCCGATACAATGCCGATGCCGCGCTGGTTACGCTGGCCTGCGGCCGGGAGCTTTCCCTTACGCAAACCTGGCCAATCCGCAGCCCGCGGCCTGTGGCGGCGCGGCTGCCGGCCACGCAAATGCTAACAACCGGCCAGCGGGTGATAGATAGCCTTTTTCCGGTAGCTAAGGGTGGCACGGCGGCTATCCCAGGGGGGTTTGGTACCGGCAAAACCATGACCCAGCATCAGCTGGCAAAATACTGCGATGCAGACCTGATTATATACATAGGTTGCGGCGAGCGCGGCAACGAAATGACCGAGGTGCTGGAGGATTTCTCGCGGCTGGTAGACCCTCGCAGCGGGCAGCCCCTGCTGGCGCGCACGGTGCTGGTGGCTAATACATCTGACATGCCGGTGGCCGCCCGGGAGGCTAGTATTTATACGGGCGTCACCCTTGCAGAATGTTACCGCGACATGGGGTATCATGTGGCGCTGTTTGCAGATTCCACATCTCGCTGGGCAGAGGCCCTGCGAGAGATTTCTGGCCGCTTGGGGGAAATCCCGGCAGAGGAGGGTTACCCGGCGTATTTGGCCACGCGGCTGGCGGCATTTTATGGCCGGGCGGGGCATGTAAAAAACCTAAACGGCAGCGAGGGTTCGATTACCATAATAGGTGCGGTATCGCCACAGGGGGCAGATTTTACAGAGCCTGTGACACAGCATACCAAGCGTTTTGTGCGTACATTTTGGGCGCTGGACAAACGGCTGGCCTACGCCCGTCACTACCCGGCCATAGACTGGATGCAAAGTTATTCTATAGGCTGCCAGCTGCACCCGGCGGCCAGGCGGCTGCTGGCGGTTTTGCATGAGGAGAATAGCCTGCTGGAAGTGGCGAAGCTGATGGGCCAGGATGGGCTAACCACTTTGCAGAAACAGCTGTTAGATGCTGCCCGGAGAATACGCGAGGGGTTTTTGCAGCAAAATGCCTATGACGTAGCGGATACATACACCCCAGTGGCCGTGCAGGTGGAAATGATGGAGAGATTGTTGAAACCGCTAGAGGTTTCTTTTTTGCGCGGCGATAAAGTTTAACTGGCTACATATGCCGAACAACATAACCCAGGAGGCCACCATGGAATACCTAACCCTACATCACCTAAACGGCAGCATTGCCATACTAAAAGGCGTAACAACCGCCAGCTACAACGAAACCGTAAAAATTACTTCCCCCGGCGGCCCGCCGCGCATGGGCCGGGTGCTAAAAATAGAAGGCGACACCGTAGTAGCCCTAATCTTTGAAGGCGCGGCAGGTCTCTCCTTGACTTCCGCCGCCACAAAATTCACCGGCCAGCAGATGGAGGTCGCACTTTCCCCGGAAATAATTGGCCGCAAATTTGACGGCTTTGGCAACCCCATAGACGGCCTTGGCCGCATCCGCAGCAAGCTGCGACGCAGCATAAATGGCCAGCCCATAAACCCGGTGCAGCGCAGCTACCCGCGGGATTATATACATACTGGCATTTCTGCTATAGATGGCCTGGCAACTTTAATCCGTGGGCAGAAGCTGCCAATTTTCTCGGCAGATGGGCTGCCCCATGATATCTTGGCGGCGCAAATTGCCACCATGAGCGGAATGCCGCCGCAAAATTCAGTTGGTCGCAAATTGCGACCAACTGAATTGCACTCGCCAAAGCCACAAAAATTCGCCACAGTTTTTGCGGCCATGGGGATAAGCCATGAAACCGCCCGGTTTTTCCAAGATTCATTCGATGAAAGCGGCCAGGCATATATCATGTTCCAGAACCTAGCCAGCGACCCCACAGCTCAGCGGCTGGCCACGCCACGGCTGGCCTTAACCGCCGCAGAATACCTAGCCTACGACCTTGGCTACCATGTGCTGGTGATACTTACAGACATCACATCCTACGCAGAGGCCTTGCGTGAAATATCTTCCCAGCAGGGGGAAATACCAAGCCGCAAGGGTTATCCCGGTTATATGTATTCAGACCTAGCCAGCCTGTACGAACGCGCCGGCATTATAAAAAACAAGCCCGGTTCTGTAACGCAAATCCCGATTTTAACCATGCCCGGCGAGGATATCACCCACCCCATACCAGACCTTACCGGCTACATAACCGAAGGCCAAATCGTGCTTAGCCGCAGCCTTCATCAAAAAAACATCTACCCGCCCATAAATGTGCTGCCATCCCTATCCCGGCTTATGAAAGACGGCATAGGCGAGGGTTACACCACCAAAGAACACCCCGCCATAGCAGCAAAACTCTTCGCAACCTACGCCAAGGTAGAAGATATCCGGGCCCTAGCCGCGATAATAGGTGAAGACGACCTAACCCCAGAAGACAAAGCCACACTCAGTTTTGGCAAAAATTTCGAGCAAGATTTCCTTGCTCAATCCCCACAAGCCGCAAGAAGCCTGGCGCAAACCATGGAAATTGCCAAAACATTGTTATAGTGAAATAATTAGAAATCGGTCTCGCCCGAGCGGCACCTGAAACGCCGAGATAAGGCGTTTCAGGCGTTTTTACCGCGACAGGCGAGACCGATTTATAAGTATTTCGCTACAACAAAAACCCAATAGATTCCTTTCGAAAGAAGTCTATTGCCTATAGCCCAACTATAAGGTATAGTTTACCCGGTGGGACATAGATATAGTAACTCCACCTGAAAACCCCCGCATGGCAAATATGCGAGTGTTCTTAGGTGGAGTTACTGTCCATTCAACAGAACAGGGGAGAAATTTATGAATACAGTTCCAGACCAAATGTTTAGCAACAGCCATATGGACGCATTAAAAGAACTAGGTAGCATGGGTACAGCCCACGCCGCCACCGCCCTTTCCGAGATGATACAGCGAAAAGTGACCATGCCCATACCAAAGGTAGAATGGGTCAAGTTCGCCAATGTTACGGATTTTGTGGGCGGGCCAGAGACTGTTGTCTTGGGCATTGTTGTGCCATTAACCGGCGGAATCAAAGGCATGATGATGTATCTTATGAAGCTGGAAGCCGCCCACGATGTTGCCGCTTCTGTGCTGGGTGTGCCGCACCAAGGCGACCCTATGGAATTTAGCGCAATGGAGCTATCTGTAATAGAAGAGCTTGGCAACATCATGATAAGCTCGTACCTAAGCCCCCTAGCCGGGCTTACCAACTCGAAAATCGAATCATCCATACCGTATGTGTCCATAGACATGGCCAACGCAATACTTTCTGTGCCGGCCATAGAATTTGGCAAATCGGTAGACGAGGTATTATTCATAGAGTCGCAAATTGTAATCGACGATAGTAGCCCCTCTGGCTGCTTCATATTCGTTCCCCATGTGGAATCATTTACTGAGGTGTTAAAAGCATTAGGAGTGGAATAATGTACGGTAAAATAATTTCGGTAGGCATGGCAGACCTTAAAGCAGTGGTTGCACCAGATATCCTATCAACCCTCGGGCTTGGTTCCTGCGTGGGGATAGCTCTGTATGACCCTATCAAGAAAATAGCAGGCCTATCTCACGCCATGCTGCCAGACTCCACCGCAATACAAAACAACAGCAACAAAGACAAATTTGTAGACACCGCAATAATAAAACTGATAGAAGAAATGGAAGCCTTAGGCGCAAACCGCCGCAACATGGTAGCAAAAATAGCAGGCGGCGCCCAAATGTTTGCCTTCAACGCCACAGACGACAACCTGCGCGTAGGCGACCGCAACGTAGAAGCCACAAAACAAGCCCTGCAAAACCTACGCATCCCCCTAAAAGCCGAAGAAACAGGCAACAAATTTGGCCGCACGGTAGAACTCTATGCCGAAGACGGGCGGCTGATTATAAAGGCTATCGGGCAGGGCGTGCGGGTAATTTAGTTATAGCGCCGTGGTTTCGCCACGGCTTCTTTTTTTGAAAAGCAAAGATTTCAGTTTTGAACTGTTTTGTAGGGGTGGCTTGTGGTAGAATCATCGTTGCATAAATGTTAAAGGAGAAATTATACAATGAGAAAATTAGCAATATTGGTATTTGCATTGTTGGCAATACTGGCCTTAGTAGCCTGCGGCGGCAATGGTGATGAGTATATGGTCTATTATCCAGAGCCAACCTATCATTCAGAACCAACCTATCTCCCCGAGCCAACAGCCCCTGTGCCGCCCATTTTACCAACCCAGGCCGAGCCAACGCCTCAACCGCTGCGCCCTATACTTGCACCGCCTGGCCAGCTGCCCGCCACCGTTACCATAGGCGGCATGGAGATAGATACATCGGAAATTAGGCTTGACCTAAGTGGCTTAGAATTAACCGAAGAGGATTTATTGCCCCTTCGCTACCTGCCGCATCTACTTTTGCTGGATGTAAGCGGCAATTCCATATTAGATTTATCCCAAACCGTGATACCGCAAATGACCAACCTGATTGACTTAGACCTGTCACATAATGCAATTCGCGATGAATGGCATATGAGCATTGAATGGCTAAGCGATATTTCAGAACTTGCGGGGCTAACAAACTTAACCTGGCTTTCCATCGCTGGCAACACAATTGAGGATGTATCGGTGCTGGCAGGTTTTACAGAATTGCTGTACCTGGATATGGGCAGAAACCATGTTACCGACATCACGCCCTTGCAAGGGCTAACAAACCTAACCGCATTGCATATAGGCATAAATTTTATTGAAGATTTAAGCCCAATACGCCAACTTTACAACTTGGGCGCGCTTTGCCTGCACTGGGGTAGGCAGACAGATATTTCGGCCGTAGCAGATTTAACAGGATTAATCTGGCTTGATATAAGCAGTAACCAGCAGCTAAGCGACATAACTCCACTAGCAAGCCTACAAAACCTACAAGTCCTGAACATGTCAGGCATAATGGTAGATGACATAACTCCATTAGCTGGCATAACCACATTAGAATGGTTAAACATAGGCGATAACACGGGTCCAAACCCCATAACAGACCTGGCGCCACTGCAAAACCTTTACAACCTAAACACGCTGGTGTTTTACGGGCATGGCTTCCATGTTGAGGATTGGTCGCCGGTTGCACATGTGGATAACATCTTCCCGCCTTTGGAGTGATTTATTTATAACAATGTTGCCTTGTTGCCTAGCGACAAGTCCTACATATGTAGCTGCTCCACATAAAAACCCTCGTATATATGCGAGGGTTTTTATGTGGAGCGGCTATTGGCTGGCTGTTCTTAGTTTTCGCTGCACCTGCACTTTTCGCGTGGCCTTTCTTCTATCAGCGAGTACAATTTCTCCATGGCATCGTGCAGCCCGCCAATTTTGTCTATCAGGCCCTCCTTCACGGCATCTTGGCCTATCAACAAGCTGCCCACATCCTGCGCCAGATGCTGTGTGTCCATCATTAGCGCATTAAGCCGGGCGGGGGTTATTTTAGAATGGGCGGTTACAAAATCCAGCACCCTGTCTTGAGTCTTGCTAAAATAATCGTATGTCTGGGGCGCGCCAACCACCGTGCCATTTATGCGGATGGGGTGGATTGTCATGGTGGCGGTGGGCGCAATAAAAGAATAAGTGGCAGACACCGCCAGAGGTACGCCTATAGAATGCCCACCCCCCAACACCAGAGACACCGTAGGCTTGCCCAAATGGGCTATAAGCTCTGCTATTGCGAGCCCGGCCTCTACATCGCCTCCCATGGTGTTTAGCAAAATCAGGAGGCCGTCTATCTCTGGGTTTTCGGCGCAGGCCACTAGCTGCGGGATTACATGTTCGTATTTTGTGGCCTTATTTGTGGGCGGCAGCAAAATATGCCCCTCTATTTGCCCTATTATAGTAAGAAACTGGATTATACCCCGCGGGTTGGCTGGGTTTGGTGGGATTTCTGTGGCTTCTGGCTGCGGGCCTTGGTAGGTTTCGTCAGGTGGCTCGTCATGCTGGCTGGTGGGTATAGTTAACTCGCTTTGTGGTTGCATGGGATGCTCCTTTTTTTACATATCTTGCACGGATTTAACCAAAAAAATTCAATTTTTTGAAAAACGGCTTGTTTGGCGGGTTTCTTGCAGTTGCAATGAGCTAGAACATGCGTTTTTTATAAAAAAATGGTACCATACGGTACCATAAACAAGAGAAAATGGTACCATACGGTACCATTTTTAAGGCGGAAAACCCCCTGTCTATAAAAGAATCAAACCAAAATCCCATAAATTCGCCGGTTCTCCAATAAAAAATCAAAATTTTTGCAGGTATAGCCAGCAACGCCTCCTGTGGTAATAAAAAGGTTTTAACCCTTGCCAATAAAATAAATTTAATGTATGCTCGTAAAAAAATTTGAGGAGGTAGTGTATGATATTTACAGCGGGAAAGACAGATGTTGCGCCGCATGAAGTGGGTTATGACGAAGGGCGCTTGGAAGTGCTAAAGAGGCATTTTCAGAATGTGATAGACGAGGGTTCTATCCAATGTGCTATGTATTGCATAAGCCGCCACGGGAAGGTTTTTGCCCATGGAGCTGTGGGTAAAAAGAGCTTTCGGCCGGAGGATAATACCCCAGCGCAGCCAGATAGCATACGCTGGTACGCCTCTATGACAAAGGTCGTGACCGCCACGGCCATAATGAAGCTGGTAGAAGATGGCCTAACGCGCCTTAATGTGCCAGTTGGCGAGATTTTGCCGCAGTTTAATGTGCCGCCGTACAATTCTATCAACTTGCTGCATCTGCTTACTCATACATCTGGGCTGCACGCGGATAATGGCTGTTTTGACAACCCGTACCAGCACGGCTATTGGCAGCTAATTGGCAACGCCCTAGAAAAGCATGACAAGAGCAAAATTGCAGAGCTAGACTGGATTAAGGCCGCGCTGGGTACAATCGGCAGCGGCATGCGCACCAGGCCTGGCGAAGAATGGGCATACTCAAGCTTTGGCTTTGTTGTGCTGGGCGCGGTAATTGAAAAGCTAACAGGTGTACATGCCAACGATTATATTATGAAGTATATAACCCAGCCCCTGGGCATGGTAGACACCTTCTTTGGCGATGATATGACACCAGAATGGGCAAGGCGTTCCATAGTAACCAACGAAGAGGCAGAAAAAGAATTTAACGAGATTATAAACGGTACAAGCAAACCCAACGACTGGGATGTAATGCGCATCCCCGGCACTACAGGCAGCCTAGAAGGCACAGCCAAAGACATGAACCGCTTTGGCAATATGTTCCTAAACGGTGGTACACTAGATGGCGCACGCATACTGGGCCGCAAAACCGTACAGCGCATGACATCTAAACATATAGACGACCTGCCAAACTTCACATGGGGCAACGGCGGTGCACCGCGCAGCTACTGTGTAGGTTTCGACCTGCGTACAGACCAGCCTTTCCTGGTATCACCCACCACATACTCCCACGAGGGCGCAGGGGCTTCTTCCATTTATATAGACCCCGTAGAAGAAATGGTAGCTACATGGTTTGTGCCATACACCGGTAAAGAAGGATGGGTAGTGAAGGGCCTATTCAATACATGCAATGTAATATGGTCTGGGCTGGTTTAGAAGAACTCTAATCAAATAATACCGTCAGAGGCTTCGCCAGACACCACCACACCGATTTTTCGAAAAAGTTTGCGGGGTTTATGGCGAAGCCCAAGGTTTAAGCAGGAGGCGGTTGGGGTATTTAAGTGGATTAGGCATAAGTTTGAGGTTTGTGCGGCGGTGGCCTTTGTTACATTTAAAGAATGGGGCGCTTATCGCAGCCATTCTTTGGTTAGTGTGCTGGTTGGGCCTGTGTTTTTTTTGGTGCAATATTTTATTTGGACTGCGGTGTTTCATGCCGGGCCGGTTGGGGTTATGGAGCTGGACGAGGTGATTCGTTATTTTGCTGCAACAGCGCTAATTGGCTACCTGGTTATGGACTTTGCAGATTGGAACTTATCTATGCTGGTGCGCACGGGGCGGTTTTTAACTTTTGCCCTGCGGCCACTAGACCATAGGTTTTTTGCGCTGTCTCAAAAGGTGGGGCATAGGTTGCTTGGGTTTCTGGTAGAATTTTTGCCTTGTTGGCTTATTTTTATGTTCTTGCTGGGCATAGACATGCGCCCAGCCTATTTTGGCTGGATGGTGCTGTCTGTTGGCCTGGCTTTTTTAATGAACTTTTATGTGCATTATTGTATTGGGCTTGCTTCGTTTTGGGTGGTGCAATCTGGCGGCATCCGCTCGGTCTACTCCCTGCTGGGTGGGATATTCTCTGGCGTGCTTATTCCCCTTACATTTTTCCCGATGGCGTTGCAACGGGTACAGTTTTTCCTGCCATTTCAATACACTTCCTTTGTGCCAGCAATGGTGTTTTTGGGCGAATTCCAGCTGGGCGGCGTAGAAATGTCCATCCCTGGCATAGTTGGGGTGCAGGCCCTTGCCGTAGCCGTAGCATTTTTACTAGCCGAGTTGCTTAACACATTAGCCATAAAACGGTTTACCGCCGTGGGGGCTTGAGAAAACTTTAACTTTTGGGATTGGGTGAAAAGATGCGGGTGTTTTTTTCTGCTTATCGTAGCTGTGTGGCGGCGGCTTTTGCCACTGCTGCGGCTTATAGGATCAATTTTTTGCTTAGCCTTTTTATTACGCTCTGCTTCAACTTGGGGTTTCCGCTGGTTACGCTGCTTATTTATAATGCAGGGGCCAGTTTCCCGGGGTGGAGCCTTTTTGAGGTGCTGCTTTTGCAGGCGATATTTACGCTATCTAGTGGGCTGGCTAGTATTATGTTTAGCGGTGTGCTTTGGGCTACTATGCAGCATGTGCGGGAGGGTAGCTTCGAGGTGGTGCTGCTAAAGCCCACTGGGCCGCTTATGTTTTTGATGGCTACTAATTTTTCACCAGACGATTTGGGGCTGGTAGTTGGTGGGGCGGGGCTTTTTGCGGCGGCTTTGGTTTTTGTGGATGTGTCGCTGGGGGCTTGGCCTATGTTTTTGCTGTTGTTTGCTGCGGGGTTTGCGGTTATGGCTGGCCTTAATATTTTCATGGCTGCCACTAGCTTTAAATGGGTTGGCAACTCCCGGATTCCAGAAATTTTTGATTCTGTCATGGCTTTTGGCAAATATCCTATGGGGATTTTCCCGCAGGCTGTGCGTGGCGCAGCTACTTTTGTGATCCCTGTTGGGATAATCGCCTACTACCCGGCCAATGCGCTGCTGGGGCAGGTGGATGCGAGCATGGCGTGGGTGATTTTACCATGCGGGTTGTTTTTGGCAGCTTCAGTATGGACCTACCGCCGCATGGTGCGGCTTTATGAAGGAGTTGGCGGATGATGAATGTGATAACTGTAGAAAACCTACGCAAAACCTACACAACCTACAAGCGAGGCAGCGGCTTTGGCGAAACTGTAAAAAGCCTGTTTAAGCGCGAAAAAGTGGAAGTAAACGCCGTGGATGATATATCCCTGGCAGTGAAGCAGGGTACAATCTGCGGGCTGCTTGGGCCAAACGGCGCAGGTAAATCTACCACAATTAAAATGCTTTGCGGCACGCTATTTCCCACCTCTGGCAAAATAGAATCCATGGGCTTTCGCCCCTATGAGGACAGAAAAAAATACGTGCGCGGCATAGGGGCAGTGTTTGGCCAGCGGTCCCAGCTTGTGTGGGATATCCCCCCGGTAGATAGCTTTAACATGAACCGCGCCATATACGGCATTCCCCGGGAAGAATACCGCAAAACCTTAAAACATTTATCCGAACTTTTTGAAGTAGAGGAAATAATAAACACTCCTACCCGGGTACTTTCCCTGGGCGAACGCATGAAATGCGAATTTATAATGGCAATGCTACACAAGCCCAAAATCGTTTTCCTAGACGAACCAACAATAGGCCTAGACATAATAGCCAAAGCCAAAATCCGTGAGTTTATACGCAGCATAAACGCAACAGGCACAACCTTCATACTAACCACCCACGACCTTGAAGACGTAGCACAACTAGCAGAATATGTAATAATAATCAACCACGGTAAAAAAGTTTTTGACGATAGCCTGCAGAAATTGCAGCATTATGTAGGGGAAAAGAAAATAGTGGCGCTAAGCCTAGCAAAGCCATATGGTTTTGACGTGCCAGCAGCAGTAGGCGCGCGCCTAATAGAACAAAAATCCCCAGTGGAGCTTGTGCTAGAAGTAGATACCGCAAAAACTCCCATAAACGATTTTATGGAACTGCTGTCGCGGAAGGTAAGCTTTTTAGACATATCAGTGAAGGCTCTGCCTATGGAGGAGATAATTGCTAGTATATATGCAAAGCCTTCAAAGGAATAAAACAGTCAGAGGCTTTGCAGGCACACCCTCTACTCGCTTTCATATAGCGGAATTAATGAAAAACGACCTCGCACAATCGGCACATGAAACGTCAAGATAAGGAGTTTCAGGCGTTTTTGCTGCGACAGGCGAGACCGATTTCGAATTGTTTTACTATATTGTTTACCCAATTTAAATTCCAATGTTAAGTTTTTTTCCAAGCTTTTTTCAAAAAAGCGGTGGAGGTGTCGGAGGCGAAGCCTCTGACGGTTTTGGTTCTAAATAACAAGGAGGCAACGAAATGGATACCAGTTTTGTTGTGGTGCATATTCCACATGCGTCTACGGTTATTCCAGAGGAGTATAGGCGGTCTATTATTCTTGGGGATGAGGCTTTGCAGGCTGAGGTTGTTAGAATGACGGATGCTTTTTGTGACCAGCTTTATGAAGGGGTTGGGGTGCGGGTGCAGGCGCCTGTTAGCAGGTATGTGTGTGATATGGAGCGGTTTCGGGACGATGCAGATGAACCTTGCGCGGCAAAGGGGCAGGGGCTTATGTACACCCACACGATTTATGGTGTGCCGCTGCGGGAGTATGACGGCGCACTGCGGGATAGAATATTACAGGAGTTTTATGACCCGCACCATCAGCGGCTTACAGTGGCCGTGGATGCGGCTTTGGCCAAGCATGGAAAATGCTTGGTGGTTGACGGGCATTCCTTCCCGGATGATATTTTTGGGGACGAATACCCAGAAGGGTTGCCGGATTTTGATATTGGCACAGATAGCTTCCACACACCGCCTGGGCTGCGGGATGCGCTTTGCGAAAAACTACGGGAAATGGGCTTTAGCTATGCGGTAAATAAGCCGTATGCGGGCACTCTCGTGCCAATGAAACATTACGGAAAAGATAAAAGGGTTTTTTCTGTTATGATTGAGGCCAACAGACGGCTGTACCAAAACTCCGGCGAAATGACGAAAAATGCTGATTTTCAGCGGGTTAAGCAGGCCTGCCATCAGCTTGTGATATGTGCCGCGAAATGGTGTTTTGAAGAAAAATGATGCAAAAAATGGTACCGTATGGTACCATAATCACAAAAAAATGGTACCATACGGTACCACGAAAAGGGGACAATCATGTACACAAGATTAGAAGAGCTAAGAACCGCACACGGCAAAACCAAGAAAGAAATCGCAGAATTGCTGCAATGCAATAGGCAAGTATACGCCCGCTACGAAAGAGGCGAGCGGGAAATCACGGTGGCCATGCTGGTAAAACTTGCAAAGTTTTACGAAACCAGTGTTGACTATATGCTGGGGCTGGTGGATTTTGTAATGCCCTTGCCAGGGAAGAACCGGAAGGATGTAACGATTAAGGTTAGGGAACGGATATATGATGCTGGGCAGAAGGCTGGCCAAGAGTAGAAATTGCGCTAATGCCTGAGGACAAAAAATGTGCTGACAATAATGCCGGCATATTTTTGTATGATATAGTGAAATAATTCGAAAACGGTTTCGCCCGAGCGACACCGTTTCCCATTTATTTCACTAGGGTTCTTCTGAAATTACAAAAATCGTGATTTCGGAAGAAGTCCACTATAGGAAACTCACAATTTTCAAGAATCTTCATCTTCGCCGTCAAGCTGGCTGTCGATGATTTCATTAACAGTATCAACCACATTTCTGTAGCCATTATCATTATCCGCAAACATTTTATCCAGCATTTCATTGCCGGGCATCATATTAAGTATCGCTCTTCGTTGCAATAGTGACGCCGCCACTGCCCATGCAAGATACAGCATAGCAACCATCAGTGGCAATGCCGCAGGAATATCAAGGCCAAATGCGCGTAGCACAAGCAAAAGCACAACAATAGCCAGCACATACCACTTTCTTATCAACATAATAACAATGTACATAATAAACATGCTTGCGGGATATTTTCTTTGCAAAACCAGCACCGCCCTTATCCGTTTTTAAGCACCCCGGCCGCAACCTCTGCGGCACTGGCCGCGTCTGTAGTGTAAAAATCCGCGCCAATTTCATCGCAAAAAGCCTGGGTAATAGGCGCGCCGCCTACCATAATTGTAACATTATCACGCAGCCCTCTTGCCTCAAACATTTCCACCACGGTACGCATTTCGTTCATGGTAGTGGTCAGCAGCGAGGAACACGCAATAATAGTAGCCCCTTCCTTGTCTGCGGCTTCTATAAAGCGCTCTGGCGGCACATCTGTGCCCAAGTCCATCACTTCAATGCCCTTACCTTCAAACATAATGCATACCAAGTTTTTGCCTATATCATGCTGGTCGCCCTTAACCGTACCCACGGCGGCCTTGCCAATTTTGCCAACCCCGGCCTCTACCAACCTAGGCTGCAAAATCTCCATACCGGCCTTCATAGCCCGCGCCGCAATAAGCACATCTGGCAAATAAAGCTCGCCCTCTTTAAATTCCTCACCAATAACTCCCATGGCTGCCAACATCCCGCCATTAAGCACTTCGGCCGCAGCCATTCCACCATCCAGCGCCCCCTGCACAAGCTCCCTGGTTTCGTCCTGCTTCCCTCTGGATAGCGCATTGTATAAATCCTTAGCAAGTTGCATGTTATACCTCCTATTTATTAAAACCTCTGACGGTTTTAACTAGTAAACAGCTTCATAACTTCCTCTGGCGTCAATAGGTTTATAAAGCTGCCGCCTTCGGTTATCACAGAGTCTATTAGGTCGCGTTTTTTTTCTTGTAGAGCCATTATTTTTTCTTCTATGGAATCTTTGGCTACTATGTTGAATACTTGCACGGTATTTTTTTGGCCGTAGCGGTGGGCGCGGTCGCTGGCTTGGTCCATTACGGATGGGTTCCACCATGGGTCGAAGTGGATTACTACGTCTGCGCCGGTTAGGTTTAGGCCTGTGCCGCCGGCTTTTAGTGATATCAAAAAGAGGTCGCGCTCGCCTTCGTTAAAGCGCGATGTCATCTCCATGCGTTCTTTTGCTTTTATAGAGCCGTCTAAGTAGAAGTATTCCACTGGGCGGCCGCTGGCCAGCATGGTTTTAGATTCTGCCAGGGCATTACGGATTAGCTCTAACATGCCGGTAAATTGGGAGAAAAGCAGCACCCGATGGCCAGAATCTAGGGATAGCTGGATGGTTTCTATTGCCAGGTCTAGCTTGCCGCTGCCGCCGTTGTACTCTTCCAGGAAAAGTGCCGGGTGGCAGCATATTTGCCGCAGGCGCGTTAGCTGGGCTAGTATACGCATGCGGTTGTCTGAAAAACTATCCTCTGCCAGGATATCGTCGAACACGCCTATGGTTTCTAGCAGGTTTGCCTGGTAGATTTTTTTCTGTTCTGGGGTAAGTTCGGCCGGGAGGGTGGTTTCAGTTTTTTCTGGTAGCTCTGTAAGCACGCTTTCTTTTATGCGGCGCATCACGAAGGGTGCTATCTGCTGGCGTAACAGGCCGGCCTTGTTGCGGTCGCCAGATTTTACTATTGGCGTCTCGTACAGCCGCCCAAATTTGTGGGCCGTGTGCAGGTAACCCGGCATTATAAAGTCGAAAATAGACCATAGCTCTGTTAGGTTGTTTTCTATTGGTGTACCGGTAAGGGCGAAGCGCACCCGGCCTTGCAGCTCTTTTATAGACCTTGCCGCCTGGGTGGAAGGGTTTTTTATATTCTGGGCCTCATCTGCAATAATGTATGAAAAATCCATGCCATTGTAGCTGTCTATGTCGCGCTTTAAGATATCGTAGGTGGTTATAAGCACATCTACACCGGGTTTTTTTAGCAGCTCGCGGCGTTTTTCTGGCATGCCGGATACTACCTGGGTGGTAAGCTTTGGCGCAAATTTGGCGATTTCATTTTCCCAGTTGTACAGTAGGGAAGTGGGGCATATTACAATGGCCTGGCCTTCCTTACGCTCGCTAAGCAGTAGCGCGATAACTTGCAAGGTCTTGCCCAAGCCCATGTCATCCGCCAAAATGCCGCCAAAATTGTAATGCGCTAGGGTGCGCAGCCAGTTGTAGCCGGTTTTTTGATATTCCCGCAGCACAGAACCTAAGCCATTTGGCACTTTAAAGCCAAGGTTGGCGCTGTCTTTAAAGTTGGCCAAAAATTCTTCTAGTTTTTTGTCACGTTTTAGTGCATGGGTGTCCGCTATTGCGTCCATGCGGGTAAGCTCATCTATATATAAGGCGCGGTAGGCTGGCATCACAACGGATTTGCCCTTTACATCTTTTTTGGTGATATCCAGCGCCTCTAGAAAATCTGCCGCGGCAGATACTTTTTCATCATCTAGGGTAAGGAAGCGGCCATCTTTTAGCCGGAAGAATTTCTTTTTTGTGCGGTAGGCCTCCAGGGCCTCTAGCAGTTCGCCCACATCGTATCCCGTGTCTTCAAATGATAACCTTAACAAATCCCCAGTAAGCCGCAGCCCAATTTTTGGGGATTTACCTTTGGTGGATTTTTTCTGTAAATCTTCACTTACATACACCTCTGCCCAGAGTTTTAACTCTTCTATGCCGGGGTCTGCGTCGTCACCATGCAGGAAGTTGTATATTAGGCCGCTGCCGCTAAGCTTAAAAATACTGTCTTTTTTTACAAAGCCTAGGGCGGTTAGTCTACGTTTCATGGTGTATTCTGCCACGATATCTGGCGTGGCATTTTCGTTGTTGTATATAAACTCTAGCCGGGCGGTTATGCTGCGGCCCTCGGTGTCGAAGTATATTTTTGTGGTTGCGGGGGCAGTTATCAGCCCTTCTGGTACATCTTGCATATTGCCTACTACGCCTAGGTTTTTAAACTGTGGCAGCGCCAGGGTTAAAAAACGGTTGGCATCCTTGTCGCTTATCAAAATTTCCCGGCCGGGAGCATCGTCTAGGGATTTTAGCAGTAGGGCAAGTAGCTTTCCGTCGGCCTTTGGTAGCCGGAATAATGCTGTGTCTGTAAGAAAATAATAATATTTTGCCCCGAGGAAACCATTGTTTTTAAATTCGTCGCCGTTAAGTAACAGGCCTTCTGGCGTAAATTTGATATCTATGGAAATAGGCGGCACACCGTCTGTAAGTTCAATTTTTTGGCCATATGCCATGCCAGAATCCACTTCTTGGCCGTTGAATATTTCAAAAAAATCGTCTATATTGCGGCCGGTGATATACAGCTCGCGGCTGGCAAACAGCGGGTGATGAGAAAATTGGTACTGCCGCGACAGCCTTTTGCTAACTTCGTTGTACATATCATCTTCCCGCATTATCAGGTCAATTAGCTTCTGGCTGCGGGGTTCAAACACTTCTCGCTTATGTGCTAGGGAAAGCCCCTGGCCGTAGCTGATAGTCTCGCCGGTGTGCATGCTTTTAACGAAGCTGGATATGCTTTTTACCACGTACATGCGCCCCTTGCCCACTGTAAAAGTGAGATAAATGCCGCGCTGGGGGCTTAAATGCAACACCGGCGCCAGTTTAACGCCTGCGCCGGCAGTATCTTTTATGGGCAGCGACAAGCTTTCGTCTATGCCCTCGTATATTATGTTCTCTAGATTGTCTGTTAGCTGGCGGGCATGCTGGCGCATTCTTTCTTTGTTAAAAAGGCTGCTATGGCCCTCAAAATTGGCAAAAAGCACTGCCACCACATGCTTACAAGCCCCGCGCCATATGCTATGGCTTTCACAGCTGCAAGAATAGTTTGACAATGCACCTTTATGGTCTATGCTAAGGCTAACTTCGTAGTTTTTATAATGCCCTTCCACTGTGGCTTGCACTGTGGTTACTGAGTTTGTGTCTTCGGAAGAAGCATATGATAAGAGTTTCCCGTCACGGTAATATTTCTCGCCACGTTTGTACACATCAACATTGGAACTCAAATTTAAAATTGCGCCTTTTGTGATTGATTTTTGCAAAGCGGGCATTAAAACGTAACCTCCGTCAGATTGTTATACAATAAAGTTATCCAAGACATTAACAAGTGTGGTGATTTCTGGCTTAGATATATTGGCTGCCGCGCCGTATTTATCCCCAAGCTCGCGCATATCGTCGCTTATTAACGATGAGAATATTATAACAGGCAGGTGATTTAGCTCTTTATCTGCTTTTATTTTTCGCAACAAGGAGTGGCCGTCCATTAGCGGCATTTCAATATCTGTAATAATTGCGCGAACATGGTTGCCCACCCCATCGCCTGCTTCTTTGTAGTCTTGAAGCAATGACCAGGCCTCTTTGCCGTTGTTTAGGCAGGTGACATTTACATAGCCGGCTTTTTCTAGGGATTGTATTATAAGTTTTTCCAACAGTGGTGAATCTTCAACCACCATAAGGGGGCGCGTGCTGCGGTTTGTGTCAGTGCTAATGCCAGAATCGTCGAAGAGGTAATGTTTGTCTGGGCTTATATCCAGCATAACCTTCTCGAAATCTATTATAGTGATTAACCTGCCGTCAAACTTGGCCACTGCTGTGGCCATGCTGTCTTGCCCGCCGTATATGGTGGGGTCTGGTTTTTCTATATCTGCCATGGGCACTGCGGCAATAGAATTAACCCCATGTACATGAAAGGCCGTTTGGGCATTGTTTAACTTGGTAATAATTAAAATATCATGCTCGTCGTCTTCTGAAGGGGGTAGCCCCATGTACGAGGCTAGGTCTATAACCGTCATGGTGTCGTTGCGGGGGCTGAAAATACCCTCCACATATGGGTTGGAATTGGCCATGGGAGTAATCGGATACTGGCTATATTTAATAAGTGAACCCACCTTAGCCACATTTATGCCAAAATGCCTGCCAGCAATGATAAACTCCAAAATTTTTAAGTTTTCAATGTTTTGTACTACTACGTTCTTTTTGACTCCCACCGTAATTGCCTCCCTCTAATCAAAAAGCTATATTTCCAGCTCATACCAACCTCAATTAAAACCGTCTTATTGTTTGTGGCAAGTTCGCCTTAAAATGCCTAGCTGCTGCATTTTGGTGTGCCGCTCCAATTTGTTGTTTTATTTTGAAATTAGTATCAGTACATTATAACATGCAATTGCTTTAGCACAAGCATAAAAAAGACAAAACCTTAGACTTTGACAAATTCGATTAAAATTGGGTAAAATACTAAAAACCGTCAGAGGTTTCGCCTCCGACACTGCCACCGCTTTTCATAAGGTTCGCTTTGCAAACATGGCATGACCTGCTGCCCTATTTCTTTCGGGTTGCATTTGAAAAAAGCTGGGCAAAAACTTTAACTTTTGAAGGGATAATTATTGGATGTGTGGATTTTGTGGGTTTAGCGGCCGTGACGAGAGTGGCATTATTGATAGGATGATGGATAGGATAGCCCACCGCGGGCCGGATGAATTTGGTACTTATTTGGGTGATAAGCTTACGCTTGGGTTTAGGCGATTGGCTGTTGTTGGGGTGGAAGCTGGCGCGCAGCCGCTTTACAATGAAAGCGGTAGCTTGGTGCTGGTGTTTAATGGCGAGATATATAACTTTCACGAGCTGCGTGAGGGTTTGATAGAGCGCGGGCATGAGTTTTCTTCCCTGGCAGATGCAGAAGTTTTGCTACATCTGTATGAAGAGCATGGCACGGGTATGCTGCAATACCTGCGCGGGATGTTTGCGTTTGCGCTGTATGATATAGAAGCGGGCAGGCTTTTTTGCGCACGTGACCCTTTTGGTATTAAACCGTTTTATTATACCCATACAGATGCGGGTTTTATTTTTGGTTCAGAAATTAAGGCGTTTTTGGAGCATCCGAGCTTTGCACTCCAAGTTAATACAGATGCCCTTACTCAATATCTTACCTTCCAGTATTCTGTGCTGCCGGAGACTTTTTTCAAGGGAGTTTTTAAACTACTGCCTGGACATTATTTGATTTTGGAAGATGGGGCGGCTTCTGTAAGCAAATATCATTCACATATGTTTAGCCCTGTGGATATGACCCTAGAGAAGGCCGCCGCAGATATAGACGCCGTCATGCAAGAATCTGTAAAGCGGCATATGATTAGCGATGTAGAGGTAGGGTCGTTTTTGTCTAGCGGTGTGGATTCTAGTTATGTGGCCGCAAGTTTTGGTGGCAAGAAAACTTTTACCGTAGGTTTTGATTACGAAAAATACAACGAAATTGGCTATGCTAAGGCCTTGTCTTCCCAGGTTGGCGCAGAGAATATATCCAAGGTGATTACCACCGAGGAATACTGGAGTGTGCTGGGCAAAGTGCAATATCATATGGACGAGCCCCTGGCAGACCCTTCTGCCATTGCCCTGTATTTTGTAAGCCGCGAGGCGGCCAAGCATGTAAAAGTTACCCTGTCTGGCGAGGGGGCAGACGAGCTTTTTGGGGGCTATAATATTTACAAAGAGCCAATAAGCCTAGGCTGGTACGCAAAGCTTCCCCTAGGCCTGCGGGAATGGTTGGCCAGCTTAGCCAAAAAACTCCCCGCTGGCATAAAAGGCAGAGGTTTTATGCTGCGTGGCGCAAAAACCGTGGAAGAACGTTTCATTGGCGGCGCATACATTTTCACCCCAGAAGAACGGGAGAAAATCCTAAAAAGCAGCGTGGCCCTAGCCCCAATAGATATCACTCGCCCCTTCTACGACGCCGTACGCCATGAAGATGATATAACCAAAATGCAATTCTTAGACCTGCATCTATGGATGCCAGGCGATATTTTGCTAAAAGTAGACAAGATGAGCATGGCCCACGGCCTAGAAGTACGCACGCCATTCCTAGACAAGGAAGTGTTTAAGGTGGCATCTTGCCTGCCGGTGCGCCATAGGGTAAACCGCAAAGGCACAAAATACGCCTTCCGCAAAGCCGCAGCAGGTCGCCTGCCAGCCGAAATAGCCAACAAGCGCAAGCTAGGCTTCCCGGTACCCATCCGCATATGGCTGCGGGAAGAAAAATACTACAATATAGTAAAAGAACATTTCACATCACAAGCCGCCGCAAGTTATTTCCACCCAGAAAACCTGCTGGCGGTACTAGACGACCATTACAACGGAAAAAGCGATAACAGCCGCAAAATATGGACAGTGTTCATGTTCCTGTTGTGGCATAAAGAGTATATGGAAAAATAAAATTCAGTTGGTCGCAAAATGCGACCAACTGAAAAATTTTAAAATTTCTGGATGTGCTGGGGCTGGTCGGTTGCTGCGCAACCTGCTCGCCCAAGCATCCAGGGGCAAAACCCTTGGCGGTTTTACTGAAAAAGGAGCAACCATGACAATACAAAGTTTTTCTCCAGAAGATACAGAGCAGCTTGGGTTTATGGTGGGCAAGGAGGCCAGGCCTGGGGATGTTTTTTGTTTAAGTGGCGGGCTTGGGGCTGGCAAAACGGTTTTTACCAGGGGGCTAGCTAGGGCGCTTGGGTACGATGGGCATGTTACTAGCCCTACTTTTTCTCTTATGAATGAATATGAGGGGGTGGCGCTTAAGCTATATCATTTCGATTTGTACCGGCTGGAAACCGAAGAAGATATGGAGAGCATCGGCTACGAGGATTATTTTTTTGGTGACGGCGTTTGCCTGGTAGAATGGCCAGAGCGGGCAGGGGATTTGATACCAGTGGATGCCATTTGGCTTAAAATAGATACAAATTTAACCCAGGACAATTATGACTACAGGGAGATAACAGTACTGTGAAAATATTAGCCATAGAAACCAGCGGCCAGCACGCAGGTGTCGCAATTGTTGATGAATACATAACAATAGGCGAGATGACCCTAAACGCAAAAACAGGGGAAAAAAGCTGGACACATTCCGAAATTTTAATGCAGGGCGTAAGCGAGCTTTTCCGGCTAACGGGGGTAAACCGTAGCCACATAGGCTATGTGGCCTACAGCGCTGGGCCAGGGGCTTTTACAGGGCTTAGGATAGGCGCGGCCACGGCAATTGGCCTGGCGCGAGGGCTTGGTGTGCCGTCTGTTGCTGTGCCTACTCTGGATGCTTTAGCATATAATATATTTGGCGGCATAGATACCGTGATACCCATGATGGACGCCAGGCGCGGCCAAGTCTACTTTGGGATATACCGCAGCAACGGCCAGCAGCTAACCCTAGAAGGCAACTACGATGCATTGCCAGTAGAAGAAGTGCTGGCCAAAATCCCCCAGGGCAGCAGCATAACAGTACTTGGCTGCGGCGCAGATGCCTACAAAAATGAAATACAAACAATAATGCCAGGGGCAAAATTTGCACCACAAAATAACAACCGCCAGCGGGCAGCCAGCATAGCCTGCCGCGCAGCACAAATGCTAAGCGCAGGCCACAACCCCGCCACCACCAAAACAGAACTAATCTACGTGCGCGCCCCCCAGGCAGTACGCGACCTAGAGGCAAAAAACCAATGATAACCGTAGCAAAATCCACAATAACCCAAGCGGCAGAAATCCACGCAATAGAGCAGGCGTCCTTCTCCGAGCCATGGTCCAAAATAGACATAGCTCAAGAAATAGCCGCCCCCCTATCCATCTGCCTCACCGCCTGCTGCACCACAACCAACAAAGTAACCGGCTACATCACCACCCGCAACATATTAGGCGAGGGCCACATAAGCAACATAGCAGTAGCCCCTAGCTACCGCCAAAAAGGCATAGGTTCAAAGCTAATAGAAGCCCTAATAACCGAAGCCAAACAACATAAAATAACAGGCCTAACCCTGGAAGTACGCAAATCCAACACCACCGCCCAAAACCTATACAAAAAACACGGTTTCATGGCAGTGGGCACAAGAAAAAACTACTACTCTGCACCAGAGGAAGACGCGATTATAATGTGGAAGTATTTTGAATATTAAAACCGTCAGAGGCCTCGCCGACCACACCTCCAAAAACTTTTTTGAAAAAAAGTTTTACAAAAAACTTTAAAATTCGGATTTTGGATATTGGTTGCCGCTAAACCGTATCCAAATGCTAGTTTTTTGATAAAATTTTTTTCCAAAAAAGTTTTTGGGGGTGTGGGGGCTAGCCCCGCAGTCTCAGCATAAAGCGGTTTCGACATAAACAGGAGGACATAATGAGAGAACTTAGCTGGAAAGAGCTTAAATATTTTTGCAAGCCCCAAAAGGTAACCGCCGGCAAGAAGGCTACAGAGTTAATTGGCCAGGGGCGCGCGGCAGAGGCCTTTAAGTTTGGGCTGCAGATGAAGGACGCTGGGTATAATATTTATGTTAGTGGCTCGGCTGGGTCTGGGCGAACTAGCTTTGCAGAAGAATATGCGAAGAATAAGGCCGCCACAGAGGCTACCCCGCCAGATTTATGCTATGTATACAATTTTGAAGACCCAAAATGCCCAAGGTTGTTGCGGCTGCCTGCCGGTATGGGCAAGAAGCTTCAAGACGAAATGACAGAGCTGCTAGACCGGCTAGGGGAAGAGCTTCCACGGGTTTTTCATGACAAAAACTACGAGAACGAAAAAGGCGAGATAGTAAAGCTGCTAAAAGCCAGGCAGGAAGAAATTCTGAAAAAAATGTCCGAAGAGGCACGTAAGCATGATTTCGAGGTGCGAAATTCTGCCACGGGTCTGTTTTTTACGCCCATAGTAGATGGCGAGGTAATCACAGAAGAACAATTTGACGAGCTAACTCAAGAGCAAAAAGATAAAATTTCGCAAAAGTCTGAAACTATCCAGCAGCGTGCAGCAGAAGCCCTGCGGGAGATAAAAGATTTTGAGAAAAACACCAAAAAAGAAGTAGAAGAGCTAGATTACACTCTTGGGCTGTTCACCGTGGGGCATCATATGAATAGCGTGATAGAAGCTTTCGCAAGCGAGCCGCAGCTGCTGGCGTATTTGAAGGCCGTGAAGGAAGATATCCTGGCTAACTTGGAGGATTTCCTGCAGGGCGATTCCGAGGAAGAAGAAGCCATGCAGGCCATAGTACCTTGGTACAACAAAAAAGCCAGCGAAGATTTTATAAGTAAATACAATATAAACCTGCTAACAGACAACAGCGGCCTCACCGGTGCGCCAGTTGTGATAGATTACAACCCCACCTACACAAACCTAGTGGGCGAAGTGGAATACGACAACGAATACGGCAATTTCTCTACAGATTTTATGAAAATAAAACCAGGGCTGTTGCATAGGGCAAATGGCGGCTACCTGATTCTGCATGCGCAGGATGTTCTCACATGCCCACATTCCTGGGAAACATTGCGCCGTGCGCTGGTTACCCGGCAAATAATCACCGAGCCGCTGCGGGAATACACCACTGGCGTGGCCGTAAGCGGTATAAAACCCGAAGCAATCCCCCTCAATGTGAAGATTGTGCTAATAGGCGACGGGTATTATTACGATATCCTATATTCCTACGACGATTATTTTGAAAAGCTATTTAAAATCCGGGTGGATTTCGACTACGAGATGCGCCTAAACCCAGGCAACCTAGAAGAGCTGGCAAGCTTTATAGCCAACCATGCCAAGCTGCCCGTGGTCCCCAAGGCCGCCGCAGCCCTAATAGAATACGCCACTCGCTTGGCAGAACGCCAAGACCGCCTAACCACAAAGCTAAGCCGCATTACAGAAACCTTAGCAGAGGCCACAGAATGGGCCAACATGGAAGGCGATAAAAAGCTAACAGAAGCCCATATAACCAAGGCAATAGCCAAGCGAGAGTTCCGCCTAAACATGTATGAAGAAAAACTATCTGAAATGATAGAAGAAGACAGCATCATGATATCCACAGAAGGCGAAAAAGTTGGCCAAATAAACGGCCTGGCCGTGCTAGACACCGGCGACCACGTTTTCGCCAAGCCGTCACGTATTACTGCCACCACTTACATGGGCAAATCTGGCATAGTTAATATAGAAAAAGAGGCAGACCTATCTGGCAGCATCCATGACAAGGGCGTACAGGTGCTAATAGGCTATCTAGGCCAAAAATATGCCCAAGACTTCCCCATAACCCTATCCTGCCGCATCTGTTTCGAGCAAAATTACAGCGGCGTAGATGGCGACAGCGCCTCTTCCACAGAACTTTATGCCATACTATCATCCCTGGCGAATATACCAATCCGCCAGGATATCGCCATCACCGGCAGCATAAACCAGCACGGCGAAATACAGCCCATAGGCGGCGCAACCTACAAAATAGAAGGCTTTTTTGACCTATGCAAAGCTCGCGGCCTTACCGGTAGCCAGGGCGTAATCATCCCTGCGCGCAATATCCGCGACCTGGTGCTAAAAGACGAGGTGGTAGAAGCCGTAAAGAATGGTAAATTCCACATATACCCCATATCCACAGTGGACGAGGGCGTTCCTATTTTAATGAATATCCAAGCCGGGGGCGACACCGCTTCTTACGACACGCTGCACGGCAAAGTTCATCGCAGGCTGCGTAGCTACCATAGGAAGGCCCTGAAGGGTGAATAAAATGAGAAAATCAATTGACGTTGGCGGCAGCAAAATAATTATCGACTGCAACGAAGTGGTAAATTTGTTTCTTCACACGTTGAATATGTATGGCTTGCTTGGGTACCACGGCACGCAGTACCCGCTGCGCCAAGACGAAAATGCTTTGGCCGCGGTGGATGAAAAAATCCACGAAGTAGTAAAGCAGGGCGACCGCCATTTTTCATACGGCGACTTGGATATATATGAGCCATGCATGGGGTATATTGTGGATAACAAAACATGGCAGCAGCCCCTGAGCCCGGAGAATATCCACATGGGCATTCCGCATATGGATTTTGGGGCGGCGTTTCAAAAAAGTTGGGATGGGTTTTACAAGGGCTACTGGCATGACAACCATGCCGGGCTGGCAAAGCTGTTTCAAGAATGCGTAGTTGCCTTCGATTTTGCAGATGCGGCTAAGAAAATGGCCATGGCGGCGCAAAGCGATTTCCAGAAAGAGATATATATTTTCCCGGCGGCGGCAGTGGCAGAGTCTGGCCTAAAATTCCGTGATAATGTATGCATGGGAGAGCTGTATGCCGGTGGCGATATGGGGTTTGTGCACGAGGGGCTGCATTTGTTGCTGCAGGAAAACTGGGCACGTAACGATGAAATAACCCAAATAATAGCCGCGGGAAATTACAGCGACAGCAATTATGGCTCGTGGGCGGCAAAATATGAGCAAATTTTAGTGGTTGGCCTAGACTGCTGCATAAGAAACCTAAGCGACCAGCGGGCAGAACGCTACTACCAGGGCTGCGGCGTAAGCAACGAGTTTGGAATGGCGTATGGCCTGATAAAAGAGTACTGGCTAGGCGGCTGCAAAGAAACCGTGAACAGCTTAATGGCAAAGATTATCACCAAAACCCTTGGCTAAAAAGGGAGGCGCTGATGATAGCACAAAAAATTGAAAATATTTATGCAGAATGGGATGGCGCGCGAGATTTTTCCGGCGTTATTTTCGTTTGAGGCAGTGATGGCGTGCTTTTTAGGAAGGCGCATGGGTTTAGAAACCGGGGAGAGGGGCTGCCAAACAATATCGACACCTCCTTTACCATTGCGTCTGGCACGAAGCTTTTTACCGCGGCGGCGGTTTGCATTTTGGTAGACCAAGGGCGACTTTCGCTGGATAGCAAGATTTGCGAGCTGCTGCCGCATGATTTGAAAAATATTGACAAAAATATTACGGTGTTTCATTTGCTAACGCATTCGGCCGGGGTGGCCGATTACTTGAATGATGCGTTGAATTTTGACGATGATGCCGCCATGGAAAGGTTTTACGCGGCGTATCCGGTGCATACTTGGACTACTCATGAATTCTTTTTGCAGTTGTTTTGCAGGTTGCCGGGTAAGTTTGCGCCGGGTGAGAGGGCTAGTTATTCTAACTCGAATTTTATTTTGCTGGGGCTGATTATAGAAGCCGTGACTGGCGGGGGGTACCGCGAATTTGTAATGGCGAACGTGGCCCAAACGCTGGGGCTGGCCAACACGGGATTTTACGCTACTAATAACCTGCCCGCCAACACGGCAATTGGCTATATGTTGGGCAAGCAGCAAAACGAACTTGTGGGCAATTAATTTCGCCACACGGTTGTAGGCTGCGCAGATGGCGGGTTGTACACTACGGCTGTGGATATGGCGTTGTTTTGGCGCGGGCTGTTCTCTGCTGGCATGATAAAGCAGTTTGCGGCGGTGCATACGGTGTACGAAGAAGCCCATGGGCATTTTGGGCTGGGTGTTTGCATTGCCGAGGGCGGTGTCTATTGGCATAGTGGTAGTGATTTTGGGGTGAGCTTCCATAGTGTTTATATTCCGCAGAATGATATTGCATTTACTATTTTGGCTAATGTGGAGATGGATATCTGGGGATTCCAGCGGGCGGTGATGGATGTCTTTTGATAAATTTTAATGAAAAGATAAAAAATGGTACCATACGGTACCACTTTTATGGGATTATGGTACCATTTTTCCAATAAAAAACAATGTTCTGACCCTTTTTACATAGTTATCTGGCAGCAAAAACCTGCCAACCATCAGCATTTAACAATAAAAAAATCCCATCTCATTAAAAAATTATTGAAATGGGATTAAAAAACGGGGTGTCGGGGCGTAGCCCTGACGGTTTTAAAAAGTTAAAGTTTTTTGCCAAGCTTTTTTTCAAAAAAGCGGCGGAGGTGTCGGAGGCGGAGCCTCTGAAGGTTTTAAGCCTGGTTTAAGCTAACAGTTATTTTCCCATTATCCGCTGTAGCAATTATTTTTATCGGAAATAGTTTGTTGTTTTTAAATTTGAAGTCTATGCCGCCGTAGGACGTGGCGGCGTCTTTGCCGGTGGGGGCGTAGGTTACAGGGCGGGAATGGTCATGGCGTTCTAATATTTCTAGGCCTGCGGATTCTGCTGCGTTGAATAGAGTTGTTGACACTTGGCATACGCCGCCGCCTACGCCTTCTTTCTTTTCGCCGTCTACGAAGATGATGTCTTTTTTGTAGCCGCGTTTTTCTATGGTTGGGCCTACGGTTTCGTTGTAGGAGAAAGTTTCGCCTGGCTGCACGGTTTTGCCGTTTATGGTTTCTGCGGCGCGGGATATGTTGGTTGCCCTGTTTTTTTGTGCGGCGTCAAATTCAGTTTGATGGGTGGCTAGGCTGCGCTCAGTTTTTTGGCGCGTTTCGGCAGCTAGGGCAGGCTGGGCGGCTGGTTGTGGGGTTTGATGTTTTGGACGTTGGGCTGGGGCGGCGGGGGCTGGGGCGGGTTTTGGCGGCCTGGGAGCGCTTCGCGGGGGAAGTTGCCTGGCCGGGGTTTCGGTTATTGTGGTGTTTGGCGGCGGTTCTGGGGTTTTTATCATGTTGCACCCGGCCAGGGCGCATATGGCGGCCGGGATTAGCAAAATTGCTTTGTAAGCGTACATGGCGGTCATTCCTTTTCAATCTTTTGCTTCTTTTGGAGCCACGTTTGTGGCCTCAGAAGAAAATATAAAAGCGCACCTAAGATAGGCACGCTTTTATTATGCAACCGCCGCAGATAAATAAACCTACTTTTTATTGCCAAGAGCCAACGACACCGCCACCCCGGCAAAAGCCGCAGCAATGGAAAATATTACAATGCCAGCGGTTATTCCGTCATAACTTTGGTAAGTTTCGGCATCGGCAAAAATAGCGAAAATCGTACCAATTAATATACCCAAAATCGCAAAAAAAGTCGCGCTATTAAATTTTTCCAACAAAACAGAGACCAGCTTAGAAGTAGCAAAAATGCCAATAACAGCCCCAAGGCCAAGTGGCACAACGGTAATTAAAATGCTACGCAAAAGCTCGAAATCTGACGGGCTACGCAAAAACGATGTAATATCGCTGATGGTATGCATCACCAGCCCATAAAACCCAAACAAAATAAGCACCATAGCTCCACTAACACCAGGTATCACCATAGTCCCCGCAACCAAAATCCCACAAATAAAAAGCAGCGCCACCATGCCAAAATCAACACCATACACCTCTCGCGCATCTGCCTGGGGCGCAAAAAGCGTAATTAGCACAATAATAATGCAGGCCGCCACCGCAATGCCATAATACCGCCCCCGGCCGCCTTCCACCTGGGAAACTGCCCGCGAATATATAAACGGAATACTACCCCCCATAAGCCCCGCAATAAAACTGCTGGCCTGCAAAGAATAATTTGTGATAAAAAAGTCAATAATCGACCCAAAGCCCAGCACTCCAACCACCATGCCAAGCCCTACAGGCAACAAAAAAAGCACAGATTTTTTCATATCTGTAAAAAGAGAATTGATAGACTCTATAAGCCTATCATAAAGCCTAAAAATAACCGCCAAGGTAGCACCGCTAACCCCAGGCATGATACTAGCCGCCCCAAGGGCAATGCCCTTTAGCCCAAGAAATAAATAGCTCAAAAAATCATCCTCCAGCCCACCAGGGCTACAATTTAAACAACATATCTACAAATATGCCAAGCAAGCATGTCTAATGCTCAAATAAAACAGATATCTTCCAAGATTATATCATACTAAACGTTGCATCACTACCATTAGGTAGCTATAATGCCTGTGGGTGCGTTTCGTGGCCGGGCCGGGCTTGGGCTGCGATTGTTGTCTGCTGCTTCTTAATATAAAACCCCGTAGCCCAAATCAACTAATTACAGATTGTAATTAGTTGATTTGCAAACGCATGCCTACTGCAGCAAGAAGATATGGAGGTATTAACATGCAAGTTTCATTAAAATACTGCGAAGATTACGAATACAACAACCTGAAAACTGTAATAGACGAAAGCGTAAAAAGCCTTGGCGGCTGGGAAAAATACATCTCCCCAGGCGACAAGGTGCTGGTGAAGCCAAACCTCTTATCCAAACGCAAGCCCGAAGAAGCCATAACCACCAACCCGGCCTTCGTAAAGGCACTGGTGAGCCTTATAATAGAAAACGGCGGCAGCGCAATAATTGGCGACAGCCCGGGCGGGCCATTCACAGGCATAATGTTAACCGGGGTGTACCGTGCCACCGGCATGGAGGCCGTAGCCGCCGAAACAGGGGCAACGCTAAACAAGAATTTCGGCTCGTTCACTGCAGAAAACCCAGAGGGCCTTCTGCTAAAAAAACTGACCCTAACAGATATGCTAAACGACGCAGACAAGGTATTTAACGTAGCCAAGCTAAAAACCCACGGTATGATGACATTCACCGGGGCGGTTAAAAACACCTTCGGCCTTGTGCCAGGGGTAATAAAGGCCGAATATCACCTAAACATGCCAGATTACGATAATTTCTCCGACGCTCTCATTGATGTTTGCCTAGCCTGCAAGCCAGATTTATCATTTATAGATGGCATAGTGGGCATGGAAGGCAACGGCCCGGCCTCTGGCAACCCGGTTCACACCGGGGCGGTGCTGGCCTCTGCAAGCCCCTACCATCTAGACCAAGTAGCCTGCAAGCTAATCGGCCTAGAGGTTGACGATGTCCCAATGCTGCGCCGCATGGCCGCCCGCGGCATGATAGACAAAGAAATGCTAGACATAGAATTCACTGGCGAGCGCATGAGCCGCTTCCAAATAAAACCCTATACCCCGCCAGAATCCATGGGCGCAATGAACCTAACCAACCCCAAAATACCATCCCTGGTAAGAAAATTCATAGCCCGCCACATCCAAACCCGCCCAGTGTTTAACGATAATCAATGCAACGGCTGCGCAGTATGCAAAGAAGCCTGCCCCGTAGACATAATAAAAATAGCCGAAAACAAAGCCACATTAGATTACAAAGACTGCATCCGCTGCTACTGCTGCCAAGAGTTATGTCCCCGCAGGGCGATAACTATAAACAGGCCGTGGTTGTCGCGGTTGTTGCGGTTGTAATGCCGCTAAATATGTATGGTTGCTACGCTTTAACTGTTTTTCGCATTATTTAATTGTCGCAAATAATGCTCTCGTTAGAATGTAGATAAAAAAGAGAGCGAATGCTCTTTTTTTTATGGCAGCGCATGCGTATCTATAGTGAAATAAATAAGAAACGGTCTCGCCTGTCGCGGCAAAAACGCCTGAAACGCCTTATCTCGGCGTTTCAGGTGCCGCTCGGGCGAGACCGTTTCTTATTTATTTCACTATAGTTTTGAAGCATCCCAAAATGCAGCGCTTTGTTACACTCCTATTACAATCACAAAACCTGGCATAAAAAAACCGTCCTATCAAATACTAGAACTGAAACTTTTGCATGGCCAAAATTCGCCATAAAATATTGGACGAAAATTTGGTAAAAGCATGATGTTTGCAAGAGGTTTCTGGTTTTTTTAGGCAGTTCGAGAGTGTTACATGTATATTACAGTTGCGGCAATCTATTGAACGCATAAAATATGCGTGGTAAACTCTCCACGTTGCTTGGAATTTTGACGAATGTAGGAGATGTATAGTAGCAGCCCTGGCTGGCGCTGGGCTTTTATGTTACAGTCACCTTACACTATGGCAATTGCCATTGACCGCCAATTTTCCCGGTGATATACTCTCATTATTAGGCGGGGTTGGACATTGTTCTACAATCTCCAATACTTGGCCTAAATAAAAAAAGAACTCGAAAGGAGGTACTGGTTTTTACGGGAAACAGCACACAGGCCTTGGCAGGATTTCCTGTAGGCAAGGCGGTGAAAGCCAAAGTACCGTCGTTTCATTTCAAAGGAGCTTATGCTCTGGCGCAACGCTTCCTATTATATAGTGCAGCTGTCTATGTAAAAGAATGCGCCCACAAAGGTTCGCGTTTTGGGGAAAGCCCCTACGGAAGCGACGCGAAAAGAGACGGAAAAGGCATGGAAGAACATCTCCATGCAAAAAACTTTTCAAAAACCGGAGGGAGAAAGTATGAAAAAGAAAGTAGCTTTATTGCTGGCCCTAGTTATGTTAGTAACTATGCTGCCAGTAAACGTGTTTGGTAACGTGGTTTCGTTGCCGGGTGTTCAAGTACAAGGTCACCTAGTAACCAACAACCAACACACAAACATCGTGATTTCATTGCCAATACAGCATATAGTATCAATGCTAAACGCTGCCCCAGGCAATGAAACCAACCTAGAGTTAGACTTCTATCGCGCACGTATCGTTGTTAGCGGTGCAGACACTCATGGTACCCCATGGAGAAATCCTGATCCTCTTCCAGAATTGCCCATGGATTTAAGAGGTGTAGTGCATCAAGTTGGCGCTGGCATCGCAACATCTGGTGCTATTGACGTAACATTGACAGCAGCCCCAAACAACGGCTGGAGCACAGGTCAAGGTTTCGTACGCCTTAGCGTTAACCCAGCCTATACTCTTGCAGATCTAGGTAACCTTACAGGTCACTTAAGGTTCCAAGTACCGGTTCAAGGCTACGGTTACTGGCATCTGTCTCATTTGACAGTAAGACCAGGTACTGGCGAATTCAACTTTACAACAAACTGGCCACTAGCCGGTGTTGGTAGAGCAAACGTTGCAATATCTGTAACTGGCGGCGCAAGAGGCTTCTCATCAGCTCTTCATGTACCACCAGTTAGAATTTCTGAAAACCAATTTGGTGTTCTTAACAACCCAGAAGGCGACATGGTTGTTATGTTAACAGCTCCTCCATTCTATCGTTGGAGCTTTGCGCCACCAGTTGGCATAACCAGCGTGACTCAAGATATCGTTTTTGGTGCAGCTGGCCTAAACGCAAGACTTGAAGTTCGTGCTGGCGGTGTAGCTAACGGTGCATCTTTTTCAAACGTAGCTAATCGTCAACGTAGTACAGACTTTATTGCGACTGCCTCAAACATTGCTGGTTCAACAAGAGATGTAGGTACAGGTAACCGCATTTGGGGAACAAGAGTTGGAGATTTTGGCGCAGCTCATGCTGTACACCAGCACAGAATCTTCATCCCAATAGGTGAATTCGATCGTGACGTTAACTTCCGTCCAGGCCTAGGTTGGCTAGAAATCCGCAACCTGTGGCTTATCCCAGATGCAAACGCACCAGCACGCGGCGATGTAAATATTGACGTTCATGTTGGTCGTATGGGCACAAACCATCCAGATCCTGCTATTGCTGGCGCTGGTTGGTGGAACCGTATTGGTTCTATCCCTGGCGTGACAGGTGCAGGCCAACAAGTATGGGCATGGGCCAACAACCAATGGACACTTCAAACCCAAGCAGCTCCAGGTACAATTAACATGGGTCCAGTAGCTGCTCCGCATTGGCTTGGCACAGGTATTGCTGGCGTAGTTGCAATTGAGGGATCTGCAAGTGGCCAAAGAGTAACTGGCCTTCATGTAGGTACACGTGGCGCAGCTGATCTTTCAGTTGAAGTTCATGGCGGGCCTAACAATGTAAGAACAGGTCACCTTGGCACATTTAGGCCACAAAACTGGCTAGCTGCCCCTGGTACGTTTAATCGCCCAGACACTACTGGTTACAATACTGGTGACTGGAGATGGAACCGTGATAACGAAGGCACACCATTCTTCGAAGGCGTAGTAACAAGCACACTTATCATTGAAGAAAATATTCCTGGAGCATTCTCAACAGGCTTCGGTGCACCAATCAACTTCGCATTCCTTGACGAAGATGGAAACCCACACCCAGGTATTCGTATCCTTGGTATGGAAGCTCGCGCAGGTAACTTCAGACATTGGGGTTGGACACGCGGCGCAATGAACAACTTCTGGGGCGGCCAAGTTGGCGTTATGTTCCCAGGTTGGCTAGGTGATCTGCAAGGCTACAACAACCCTGGTTCTGGTTATGGTGCTGCACAAGGTGCAAACCAAAACCTAATGAACTTCCGCGGATGGCTTTCAGCTATTGATAATAGAGTTCCAACTGCACCAGGTGTAGGTAGACTTACAGATACAGAAGCTGTTGTTTACCTTCCAGCACAACAAATCACACAGGTAACTCCACTACCAGACCACGGCAACACAATCCTAGAAGTTCGCTTCTTCCTTTCTGTTGAAGCTGGTTTCGAGTGGAAATACGGTAGCAACATTGATGTAACAATCTCTGGCGCTGGCGTAACCAACCTTGTTGGTGCAAATGGCACTTATACAACAACAATTGCTCACGCACGTGACCCAATTGCTATGAACCTTGTAAGCGGTGTAGCAGCTGTTGAAACTGGTTTCCTATACAACCTTCCAGCTGGCGCACACCAAATCAGTGACCTTGTTATTGATGTAGTAGACAACGCAGCATTCGCTATCGGCGAAGAGCTTTGGATCTATATCGGTACAGACACAATCGGACGTAACTTCGACATCAACCTACTAAACATCCCAACAGTTCACGTTAATGCAGAAAGTGGTCTGAGACTTGACTCAGGTCGTCTGATGGCTCCAACAGCTGGCGGACACGTAGGTCGTGCTGGTGTTGCATTCACAGTAATGCGTCAACCATACGGCGGAAACGCTCCTGCTCCAGTTATCACAATCAGCAACATCTTTGTTGAAGGCCGCGCATATCCAGGTATCGAGTATCAAATCATCGTTTCTGGTACAGCAGTAGCTAACAACGACCAAGAAGTATTCAACGCAACACGCAGACGTACAGAAGCTGAAGCGGCAATCATTGCAAGAATGAACCGCGGTATCTTCACAAGCCTCCCATACAACGCTACAGCACTTGAAAACGTGCTTGGTGGTTGGGATGTAGCACCACAAGGCCCAGACACAGGCGAAATCCCTGCACATTTGAGAGAATTCCGTATGTGGGCTGGTATGGGTCCAATCGCTGGCGTAACAGATCCTTTCCGTTGGGTAGACCTTCCAGGTACTAACCTACGTGTTGGTTTCGTTTCAGCTCGCGCATTCGCATACTTTATTAACGGTAGCCCAGACCAAGGCGTTGAGTGGGATGCAGCATCTGGCGTTGCAACAATCAGCGGTCAAGACATCAACAGCAATGCTGTTCAAGTTGTATTGACAGTTGGTAGCAACATCGCTCAAATCAACGGCAGACCTGTTGACATTGCTACAGAAGCAAGATATTCAGGTCCAGCTGGTAGCATCCAAGTAGTACCGACTCCAGACGGACGTATCTTCCTACCATTGCGCTTCCTAGCTCAAACATTCGGAAGAACAGTTCACGCTGAAGGCGAAGTAGTAGTATTCCGTTAAGCATAACTGCTTAATTGATATAACTAGAGAAACACCCCCGAGGCTTGCCTTGGGGGTGTTTTTTTGTTTGCTAAAAAACTGCTGGTTCGGGGCTATTGCAAAGTGGTAGGGTGCTTTGTCATATGTATTAAGGTGAAGTTAAATAAGTGATATGGCGGTTAGTGTTAGAGAGTTTTTGGTGAAGAAATGTGAACAATATAATGAGAATCCTTTGTTTATGGCAATTCCCACATGAAAACGCCCACATACAACTTGTAAATTTCCAGCAAGTCTGCGTCGCTAAAAGCCTTGTACGCCACTGTGCGCGGCGGCTTTCAGCTCATTGACTTACAAGAATTTCTCGCGTTCTATGTGAGTGTTCTTATGTGGAATTGTTACGGCATCAGTTGGTCGGATTTTCCGACCAGCTGATGTTAAAAAAATAGGAGGCGACAAATATAATGTCGCCTCCTATTTTGGCTGTATGGGAGCAAATTCCTTCCCTCGCAACTTCATGCGTGGTGGAAGATTATAGCTAATTCACCACAACATCATCCATATCCTAATGTTAAAGTTTTTACCTCACTTTTTTCACACGTTACGAGGCTAGCCTGCACGAGAGATGTCTGCGATGCGTTTTACTAAGCGCAACCTGTTTGCCCAAGCATTCCTGGCAACACTCACGGTCTCAACCTAAGCCTTACCTACAGAACCAAACAACTCAAATTTATCCTTCACGGCTTTTTTGATTGCCGCTGCGCCTGGGGCTAGTAGCTTTCTTGGGTCGAAACCTTTGTCTTTTTTGTCTAGGCCGGCTTCGATGTATTCGCGGGTGGCTGCGGCGAAGGCTAGTTGGCATTCTGTGTTTACGTTTATTTTGGCCACGCCTAGGGATATTGCTTTTTTAATCATGTCTTCTTCAATGCCTGTGCCGCCGTGCAGAACCAGGGGGATGCCGCCGGTAACTTTGGATACTTGCTCTAGCACATCAAAGTCTAGGCCTGGCCAGTCTGCTGGGTAGCTGCCGTGGATATTGCCTATGCCTGCGGCTAAGAAGTCCACGCCTAGGGCGGCTATTTTACGGCATTCTTCGGGGTCTGCAATGTCGCCAGAGCCTACTACGCCGTCTTCTTCGCCGCCTATCGCGCCCACTTCGGCCTCAATTGTCATGCCGTTTTTGCGGGCCAGGGAAATCATTTCGCTGGTTTTTTTCATATTTTCTTCAAACGGAAAATGGCTGCCGTCGAACATGATACTGGTGAAGCCGGCTTCTATGCAGGCTAGGCATTCTTCGTAGCTGCCGTGGTCTAGGTGGATGGCCACTGGCACGGTGATGCCAAGATCCCTGTCCAGGGCTTTTACCATGGCAGCAACCACATTAAAGCTGCCCATATAGCGTGCTGCACCGCCGGTAACACCCACGATTAGAGGGCTTTTTTGTTCTTGGGCGGTGGTTATGGCGGCTTTGGCCCATTCTAGGTTATTTATATTAATTTGCGCCACTGCGTATTTGCCTTTTACGGCGGTTTCTAGCATTTGTTTTGCGTTTACAATCATTTTTTATATCTCCTTTGAATTTTGATGGCTAAGGCTGATGCTAACCCACGGTGGAGGGTTTAGTTTTTCCCGGCGGAAGTTACCGTAGGTGCTACAAGTGAAAGAATCGCGGCCACAACCAAGGCTGTAACGAAGTTGATATTTAAAGCTGTAACAAAATGCGCGACCAAAACGAGCAAAACTGCATTGACTATAAGTGAGATAATGAAAAGTGCTGTGCCATTGGCCTTTTTGAAAAGCCCCATAACCAGCGGCGAAAGCAGGGCGTTAACAACCCCAAGCACAAGCGCCAGTATAACCAGCGGCACAAAACCTGTGTCCACACCAAGGGTGAGGAAGCCGATGTTAAAAAATGAAATTAACCATGAAATGAGTAACAGCAGAACAGTACAAATTATTCCGCTTATTATAATTGCTGATAACATATGAATTGTCCTTTCATTGATAGAGTTTACCGTGGGTTACATCATGTTGTACTATATGTTACCTAGGATGTTTTTAGTATCTCTGGCGATTACTAGCTCTTCATTGGTGGGGATTACCAGCACGCGCACTTTTGCGGCGGCGGTGGAAACATCCAGCATTTGGCCGCGCTTTGCGTTTAAGGCCGGGTCAATTTCCACGCCCATCCATGTTAGGTATGCGCATATTTTTTCGCGAATACCAGTGTCGTTTTCGCCGATGCCTGCCGTGAAAACAATGGCATCCACGCCATTCATACCTGCGGCGTAGCGGCCTACATAACCAGCCACGCGATAGGCGAATACATCAAGGGCATTCTGCGCCAGCTTATTTCCTTCTTTGGCGGCCGCGTCTAGGTCGCGGAAGTCGCTAGAAACGCCGCTTAACCCCAACATGCCGGATTTTTTGTTCAGCACATCGATTACTTGGGCGGCTGTTAGGTTTTCTTTTTCCATGATAAATGGGATCACGGCTGGGTCTAGGTCGCCGCTGCGGGTGCCCATTGCCAGGCCTTCTAGCGGGGTTAGCCCCATGGATGTGTCCACAGATTTACCGCCGTCTACCGCGCAAATGCTTGCGCCATTGCCCAGGTGGCATGTGATAACCTTTAGGCTTGCGGCTGGTTTGCCAAGCAATTCTGCGGCTTGCTGGGATACATATTTATGGCTTGTGCCATGGAAGCCATATTTGCGGATTTTATGCTTGTCGTACAATTCATTCTCGATAGCGTATAGGAATGCCCTTGGCGGCATAGTTTGGTGGAATGCTGTGTCGAAAACCGCCACCTGTGGCACGGTGGGCATATGTTGCTTACATGCCCGTATACCCGTAAGGTTTGGTGGGTTATGCAGCGGCGCAAGGTCGCTTACAGCCTCAATTGCCGCTTCAATTTCGTCGTTGATAAGCGCGCTTGCGGTAAATGTTTCGCCGCCGTGTACCACCCTATGGCCAATGGCTTTGATTTCGTCCTTGCTGGCGATTACGCCATGGTTAGTATCTAGCAAAGTGTCAATTACCAGGGCCATGGCGGCTGCGTGGTCCGGCATTGGGCTTTCTGTGGTATGTTTGCCTTTTTCAGTTTCATGAACCAGCTTGCCGTCAATGCCAATGCGTTCGCAGATGCCTTTGGCCAGTACAGATTCATTGGTCATCTCAAGTAGCTGGTATTTTAATGAAGATGACCCAGCGTTGATTACGAGTACTTTCATATGATAGCTCCTTTTATTTTGAAGTCTGTTGAAATTTAAGCCTGCGGGCCTTATTGGGCTTGCAGTGCGGTGATGGCTACCACGCCCACGATATCCTCGGCGCTGCAGCCGCGGGATAGGTCGTTTATTGGTTTGGCTATGCCTTGTGTCATTGGGCCGTAGGCTTCGGCTTTGGCTAGGCGTTCTGTTAATTTGTAGGCGATATTGCCGGAGTCTAGGTCTGGGAAGATTAGCACATTTGCTTTGCCTGCCACATCGTTGCCGGGGGCTTTGGATGCGCCTATGGTCGGCACTATGGCTGCGTCTAGCTGGAACTCGCCATCTGCCTTCAAATGAGGTGCTTTTTCTTTTAATATTCTTGTGGCTTCCACAACCTTGTCCACATCTGGGTGCTTTGCGCTACCCTTGGTAGAATGGGAAAGCAGCGCAACAACTGGCTCTTCCCCAAGCAGGGCTTGGTAAGAATTTGCAGAGCTTTCTGCAATGGTGGCAAGCTGGGTTGCGTCTGGGTTTTGCACCAGGCCGCAATCCGAGAACACGAACACGCCCTTGTTCCCAAACTCGCAATTTGGCACGACCATTACAAAGAATGACGACACCAGGCTTACGCCGGGGGCGGTTTTGATAATTTGCATGGCTGGGCGTAACACATCTGCTGTGTTGTACACAGCGCCGGCCACCATGCCGTCTGCCAGGCCTTCTTTAACCAGCATACAGCCCATAAAAAGCGGGTTTTCTTTCAACAGATTTGCGGCTTCGGCCTCGGTCATGCCTTTGGCTTTACGCAGCTCGTACAGCTTGGCTGCCAGGCTGTTAAACTCTGCGTAGGCGGCGGGGTCTATTATGGTTGCGCCGCTAATATCGGCCGCTGCTTCTTTGGCGGCGGCTTGGATTGCGGGCGCACTGCCGATTAAAATAATTTTGGCCAGGCCTTCTGCCAGCACCTGATGTGTCGCCTTCAATGTGCGCGCATCTAGGGCTTCTGGCAGCACGATGGTTTTCATTTGCGCCTTAGCGCGGGCTTTTACAGTTTGCAGAAAACTCATTTTGGTTGCTCCTTTATTTTATAATTTCCGCCAAAACGGAAAAATTGCGCTAGTTTTGACATTTTACTAAGAAAATATCCCACCATGTAGAATACCATAAATTCAACATTTGAACAACTCCTCGGCGGAGGGCCGGTGCCGTGGGGCGGTGTTGCGTGGCTTTGAGTTACGTCTCGTGGCCAGGCGCAAAAGTTGTGCTGGAACGCAGGGGTGGAATTGCCATATAGTCGCTCTACCTGAAAACCGTCACATAATAAAAACACAACAGCCGCCAAATTCAGTTGGTCGGAATTTCCGACCAACTGAATTTGGCGGCTTTGTGTCGCGGCATATTTATAGGGTTGCTATCTCACCAGCCACATCCTCTGCGAATTTTTTCACATACGGCACGCAATCCCGGCCATGCTCTGCGATTATTTTTACAATCGCACTGCCTATTATCGCGCCGTCTGCTACGGCGGCCATTTCCCGGGCTTGGGCGGGGCTTGAAATGCCAAAGCCTATGGCGCATGGCACTTTGGATACGCTGCGCACCTCGGCAATCATTTCTGCCAGGTTGGTGTTTATTTGCGCCCGCATACCGGTTACACCCAGGGAAGATACGCAGTAGAGGAAACCCTCGGCCTCACGGGCTATGGTTTTTATGCGCTGGTGGGATGTGGGGGCTATCATAGAAATTTGGGCTATGCCGTGGGTTTTGCATTCTTGTGCCAGCTCGTGTTTTTCTTCAAAGGGTAAGTCTGGCACTATAATGCCATCTATGCCGCTGGCGGCGCAGTTGGCCATGAAGCGGGTTGCCCCGTAGGCGAAGATTGGGTTTGCGTAGGTCATGAAAACGATGGGGATTTTCACCTTCTGCCGCAGGCAGCTTACCATGGCGAAAAGTTTATCCACGGTGCAGCCCGCGGCCAGGGCGCGTTCGCTGGCCTTTTGTATAACCAGTCCCTCTGCAATGGGGTCTGAGAATGGGATGCCAATTTCTATAACATCTACCCCGGCGGCTTCCAGGGTTGGGATTAGTTTTTCTGTGGTTTCAATGTCTGGGTCGCCGCCTGTGATGAAGGCTATAAAGGCCTTTTTGGCAAAAGCTTCTGCAATTTTGCTATTCATGTAGGTCTACCCCCTTATGCTTGGCTATGGCGGCCACGTCTTTGTCGCCGCGGCCAGATAGGTTTATTACAATTATTTTGTCGCGGGGCATGGTTGGGGCGGTTTTTATGGCTTGGGCTATGGCGTGGGCGCTCTCGATGGCGGGGATTATGCCCTCTGTGCGAGAAAGATATTCGAAGGCGCTTATGGCCTCTGCATCTGTTACAGGAATATACTGTGCGCGGTTTATATCTGCCAGGTGGGCATGTTCTGGGCCAATGCCAGGGTAGTCTAACCCGGCAGAAATGGAGTATACCGGGGCTATCTGCCCAAATTCATCCTGGCAGAAATATGATTTCATACCATGCATTATGCCCACTTTACCGTTGGCCATGGTGGCGGCGTTTTGTGGGGTTTCTACCCCCAGCCCCGCGGCCTCGCAGCCCACAAGCTGTACCTGTGGCATGGGAATAAAATGATGAAACGCGCCGATAGCATTGCTGCCGCCGCCCACGCAGGCTATAACCATATCTGGTAGCCTGCCTTCTAGCTTTTGCAGCTGTGTGGCAATTTCTTCACCGATTATTTTTTGGAAGTCCCGCACCATGGTAGGGAACGGATGCGGCCCCATTACCGAACCCAGCACATAATGGGTGTCGTCTATGCGGGATACCCATTCTCGCATGGTTTCGTTCACGGCGTCTTTTAGCGTCATTGTGCCGCTGGTGACTTCATGGACGGTTGCTCCCAACAGCTGCATACGAAACACATTAAGCGCCTGCCGCTGGGTGTCTTCCCTGCCCATGAAAACTTCGCATTCTAGCCCCATAAGCGCCGCTGCCGTGGCAGAAGCTACCCCATGCTGCCCTGCGCCTGTTTCCGCAATAATGCGCGTTTTGCCCATCTTTTTGGCCAGCAGCGTTTGCCCCAGCACATTGTTGATTTTATGGGAGCCGGTATGGTTTAAATCTTCGCGTTTTAGGTAAATTTTGGCGCCCCCAAGGTCTGCGGTCATCTTTTGTGCAAAGTACAGAGGTGATGGCCGCCCTGCATAGTTCTGCATAAGGTCGTCCAATTCGCTAACAAAACCAGGGTCGTTTTTATAAAAATTGTAAGCCTTCTCCAGCTCTTGTAAGTTGTTCATCAATGTTTCTGGCACATACTGCCCGCCGTACTTGCCAAATCGGCCGTTTGTCATTTTGCTCTCTCCTTTTGATGTTTTACTTTGCGCATCTTGCCTTCTCCACAAAATCTTGCATCTTGCCAAAATCCTTCACGCCGCCTGTCTCCACGCCGCTGCTTACATCCACTGCATGCGGCGCGGTTTTTCTAATTGCCGCTTGCACATTTTCTGGCCTCAACCCACCAGCCAGGAAAAATGGCTTCGTGGTTTCGCCAATCATATCCCAATCAAAACTATGCCCTGTGCCACCAGTTTTGTGATCCAGCAGCAGATAATCCGCGGCAGACTGCTGCCATTGCTGCACATCTCCCAGCTGCTGCACGGGGATGGCCTTTATTATGGTGGCATCGGTTTTTGCCTTTAGGCTGGCGATATAAGCTTCGTCCTCTTGGCCGTGCAGCTGTGCAATGTCAATCACACCGGCGGCCAGTAGCGATAGAATTTGCGCCGGTGGGGCGTTTACAAACACCCCCACTGGGATGATACCTGGCGATAGGCCACGCCGCAGGGCTTCTGCCTGTGCCGCATCTACCATGCGGCGGCTTGCTGTAAACACAAAGCCGATATAATCTGGCCTGGCGGCGTTTGCGGCCTGGATATCTGCGGTTGTTGTAAGCCCGCAAATTTTCACCTTTGGCATCATAAAGAATATCCTCGCAAGCGGTCAATTTCTAGCTTTTTGTCGCTGCTGCGCATTATGCTTTCGCCAATTAGCACTGCGTCTGCGCCGCTTTGGCGCAGTTGCTCTACGGCTTCTGGGCTGCTTATGCCACTTTCAGACACAAATATCACATCTGGCGGTACTAGCTTGCGCAGCCTGCCGCTTAGGCCTATGTCTACCTGGAAGGTTTTTAGGCAGCGGTTGTTTACGCCTATCACCCTTGCCCCGGCGGCCAGGGCGGTTTCTACCTCGGCTTCGCTGTGAGTTTCCACCAGGGCAGATAGCCCAATGTCGTGGGCAACTGCCAAAAATTCCGAAACTTGCGCCGTATCCAGCATTGCGCAGATTAGCAGCACCGCGCTTGCCCCCAGCAACTTCGCCTCGTAAATCATGTAGCTGTCCACAGTAAAATCCTTCCGCAGAAGCGGCAGGCCAACGCAGCCCGCGATTTCTTGTAGGTAGCCATCGCTGCCCTGGAAATAATACGGCTCGGTTAGCACAGAAACCGCCGCAGCCCCTGCAGCCTCGTAGTCCTGTGCAATGCGGCAATATGGAAAGTCTTCGGCGATTACGCCCTTAGAAGGCGAGGCCTTTTTTACCTCGCAAATGAAAGCGATGTCCTTTTGCCGCAGGGCTTTTTCAAAGGCGAAAGGGGCGGCGGTGGCCTGCTGCCGCGCCCGGCGGACAACCTCTTCTAGCGGCATAACACGCTTGCTGGCCGCTACGCGCTCTTTGGTACGCGCCTCTATTTGTTGCAATATGTTCATGTTTTGCTCCTTTCATATATGTTGCTGCGGAATGAACTAATTACAGATTGTAATTAGTTCATTCCGGTGTGATGGCTAATTGCGCGGATTGTGGTTCTGCTACTTAACCACTCGCCCCTAACGACGCAAATTTCCCACCTTACCGGCTATAAACCTTGCCGCGAGACGTAAACTAAAGCAACCTCAAAATTCTCACGGTGTCGCCCGCCGCCAGGCGTGTTAGGAAGAAAATTTGACGAAATCTTCTAGCTTTTGTAGGGCTGCGCCGCTGTCTATTGCTTTGTTGGCGGCGGTTACTGCTTCGGCTATGGAGGGGTGACGCCCTGCCACAAACATTGCCCCGGCGGCGTTTAGTACTGCTGCATCGCGTTTTGGGCCGCGTTCGCCCTGTAGCAAGGCCTTTAATATTGCGGCATTTTCGGCTGGGCCTCCCCCTTGTAAATCCTCTTTGCCGCAGCGTACCAGCCCAAAATCCTCTGGCGCGATGCTGTACGAGCGCACCCAGCCGTCCTTCACTTCGCACACAAATGTGGGCGCGCTCAGGGAAATCTCGTCTAGGCCGTCTTCCCCATGCACCACCATTGCGCTTTTTACCCCAAGGTTGCAAAGCACTTGGGCTAGCGGTTCTACTAGCTCACGGTCGAACACGCCCATCAGTTCCATTTTTGCCCCGGCGGGGTTGGTTAGGGGCCCAAGAATGTTAAACACTGTGCGGATGCCCAGCTCCCGGCGGATAGGGGCTACATACTTCATGGCAATATGATAATTCTGGGCGAAAAGGAAGCATATGCCTATATTTTTTAGCAATTCCGCAGATTTTTCTGGTGGGATATTTATGTTTACCCCCAGAGCCTCTAACACATCTGCAGAGCCGCATTTGCTAGACGCGCTGCGGTTACCATGTTTAGCCACGGGTACTCCTGCCGCCGCTGTGATAATAGCCGCCGCTGTAGATATGTTAAATGTATTTGAATGGTCGCCTCCTGTGCCTACTATCTCTAGGGCATCTAGGTCGTGCAACAGCCGCACACAATGGGCGCGCATCCCGTAGGCAGATGCGGTTATTTCTGTGATTGTTTCGCCTTTTAGGCTAAGGGCGGTAAGGTATGCGCTCATTTGCACTGGGCTGGCCTCGCCGGTCATGATTTCGTGCATCACGGCCTCGGCCTGCTGGTGGGTTAGGTCTTGCTTTTTTGATAATGCTAGAATGGCTTCTTTTATCATGGCGATATCTCCTTTTTTTGTGTTATGCCCCGGGGCTGCCTTGCCGAGGGTGTTCGCCCCTCACTAAGGTCGCTAATCGCTGCGGGAAAACCGCCCGCAACGATGATCGACAACCGTTCAGGGCGAAACCCTTGGTAAGGCAGCCCCTTATACTATAGTAATTAAACTGGAAAATCGTCCAGTTTAATTACTCAGCCAGCTAACGCTGTCTGACTGCACCTCCTACGCTTCGCTGCGTCGGTGCAGGGCGTTCATGTAACTTCAAAATTGCT
>WQVK01000002.1 GCA_009784025.1 Defluviitaleaceae bacterium | reverse complement strand
TTACTTGTCATGGCTATCGCTCCCTATTTGCTAGATTTATGATGCTCTCTTTTCTAGCTTATTGGGATTAGTTTAGACGGATTATGCCGGGATGGATATACGGGAAGGTATTTGGCGCTTACGGCTGCCCACCGCTGCCCCTGGCCTGGGTCAAGTACCGCAATATCCGATTAACCCTGAAATCCCGGTTAAGCGAAGTAACAATAAACACATAGTTAAAATTAGTGGCCACAACCTGCTCCATATTGGCCTTAACATGAGCATAACCATGCCCCGAAGAATCCGCCCGGGAAAACTTAGAAAACCGCGGCAACAACCGCACAATCCGGGAAACGCCGCTATCATTAAACTCCAGCAGCACAAAATCTCCCACACATGGCAAATCCGCCCGCACCACCGCATCATACATAAACGAACCCTTCAGCACAGCATCAACCTCGCCGCGCCCAGTAACAACAGAATAAACATCCCGCCGAAATTCAACTACCCGCCCAGGAACAAGCCCAGCAGGCACATCCATTGCAGTAAATCCATATTTTTCTATCAAATAAATTCTCCTTTTAATTTAAGACCATGGACTTCACCCACACCCACTTCTTTTTTTGAAAAAAAGAAGCAAAAAAACTTTAATTTTTGGTGGATGTGGTACCATACGGTACCATAATTCGGGTAAAATGGTACCGTATGGTACCACTTTTGGGGCAAAAAACCGTATTTTGCCAAGCTACAACAACAAAAAACCCGCTAAACAAGCCACTTTCAAGAAAATTGTTGAACTTTTTTGTAAAACTTTTTTCCAAAAAAGTTTTTGGGTGTGGTCGGCGAAGCCTCTGACGGTTTTGCCTCAACAAAAACAGCCGCAGAAAGGTAGCCTTATCAAGCTACTGTCTGCGGCTGGTACTATTCTCATATTAAAACCATACCAGCCCAGCGGCAGCGAAAAACTTGGATGGTGTGTATTTTAATCAAGAACGGTATGGGCATAAAAAAAGACACGACCTAAATCGTATCATGCCAACAATAGTATTCACGAAAGGTTTCCCTGGTTGGCGCAGCAAAACAAGGCGGTTGCACCGCAAGAGTTGCTTTTGGGGGTTTTGGTTGCGCCTGATATTCGGTTAGGTTTCAATCACCATATTTTTAACACTCATCATTACGCACCTCTTTCGTGGTTTATTTTTTGTTGCGTGAGAAGTATAGCATTGTAGGGCGGGGGTGGTCAAGCCAGGAACAATCAAATTCCATCCCTCTTCTCACTTGATAACCCAGCCTGAAAACCCGTTTAACTTAGCAAACATCCTATCCTCAAAGTCTTCCACAACGCTAACGATATCTCCAATTTCGCAAGGCAGGTGGTAATCCGTTGCGCTGTCGCATGCGCATGTGTTCTCGTTATCATCCACCCATATGCGAGATTTTGGCACAGTGAGTATTTTTCCGGTTTTATTGTGCCTAACGCGGCAAAGTCTTTCTCCGTCTTCCACAATTTCAACAAAGCGGTCCAACCATGTAATTGCCAATGTTCCACCAGATTCCGGCTGTCGCTTCATCGCGGTATGTTTTGGCAAATTGTCAGCAGACATAAAGGAAAACTGGCCGCTAGATATAATAAACGCATTAAGCTGGCCATCTGGCTTAAGCACATTTCCGCCGTCAATGGAGATGATTTTTTTCTCTTGGTTTATAATTGGATTTGCACATGGGATTTCATGGCAGTACATTGCTGTGGGCCAATGCCCTACCACAACCCATTTGTCAAACTTTCCAGCCGTTTCCATAAAATTGTTAAACTTAACAGATTTGGCAGAAGGCTGCTCTTCCAGCGCCCCAGCATTTAGCCCAGAATGGACAAAAATATACTCATCCGATTCGATTATATCCGGCAGGGCGTCCAGCCATTGGTTTTCTTGCTGGCTTACATCGTCACCGCCCCAATCGGCGTTCCCCCGTAGAATATGCACATTGGGGTTTTCGTCCAGCTTTATGCAGTATTTCAGCGTGTCGTGTGGGTGGCTGCCTTTTGTATATATATCACCCGGCAGAATAAGCACATCATCATCGCAAAAATCTATCATACCAAGTAGCCGCTTAAACAAATCAATTTCACCATGAATATCGCTTATACATATAACACGCTTGCCATCTGGTATGTGAATGCGCCTTATCTTTGCCTTTGCGCTCATATTTTCTATCCCCTTTTTTAAATTTGAAAAACTCACTCCCCTATTCTTGCCAACAAAACCCGCGGCAGTTCTGTATATTCATGGTTTGCCGGCAGGTGATTTTCTAGCAAATACAGGGATTCTTGGGCGTAAGCTATGGCTTGGGTGTTATTTTTTGCGTTATGGTGCAGGCAGGCTATGTTGTATTGCATTATTGCATGGTCTGTAGCGGGGATTTCTGGGTTAGATTTTAGTATTTGCAAGGCGTTCTCAAAAAGCTCTAAAGCCCTTTCAAAGCGGCCCATGCCCCGGTACAGGTTGGCTAGGTTATTATATATTTTGGCGATAAAGGGGTGACTGTCTGTAAAGATATTGCGGGCGAGAGCCAGAGCTTTTTGGTAAAAATCTTCTGCACCGGCATGGTTGAATTTTTTATGGTTTATGTCGGCATTTATTAGGAATGTTTCGGCGTAGTAGATTTGGGTCTTTGGCAGTTTCGCCAGCAAATTAAGGGATAGGGAGGTTAGGCTGCTGGCCTCTTCGTTGTTGCCCTGCATGGAAAACACCATGGCAAGCTTGTTGTAAATGGGAATATACAGCGGGTTATCTGGCTCAAGTTCACGTTTTGCCGCCTCATAGGCATAGTTGAACTGACGCATCGCCTCGCTGAAGTCTTTTTTAACCTCGAAAGCATGTACACCAAGGTTAAAATACTGCGCAAAATCCCCATTAACGGCATTATCACTAGCCGCCAAGAAGGCCGTAAGGCCATCCCATGCCCGCCGATATACCTCGTGATTGGCGGCCTTAAGCTGCTTGCTTATCACCGACGGCTTGATACCCAGCATCTTACCCACGATATTCTGCCGCTGGCCATATCGCTCCATGGCCCATACGATTTCCCGTTGCTTATCTGTCCAGCCCTCTGTTATTGCCGCCAGCAGTGCAACATTGCTGCCCACCAGTGGCTGTACCGGCTGGCCTGTAGCAAACACAATTTGCAGCCAATGGTTGCTTTTATGTTTTTTCAGCTTCTCCAAATTATCAAACGCCGCATGGAATGCTGGGCCATCTATCTCGTTGCGGTTATGGCTTGTTACTGTCAACTGCCCCAGGGCAACGCTAATGCATAGAGCTGTTCCTTCTATACTATAGGCCGCCTTTATTATATTTTGCATAATCTGCGGGGCATGAAACTGCGCAAGAATCACCCCCGCGAAGGTATTTCCCCGTATCATGCCAAAGCTGGCCATTAGCGAGCCTATATGATCTGTGTTTATCCTGTCGAAAATATTTTGCATTGCTTGAGTTAATTTTTTTCTTGTTTCAATTTCCTCCGGCGGGTTAATAATTTCGCCGACCATAACACAATACATGGGAAGCCTCCATTTGCAAGGGTTTAATGGTACTGGCTACAGTGTAAACTATTTTTGGTGCACTTGCAAGTCAATTCACCTTTTATGGTTGATTTGATTCGCATCGCCCATTTATGGTGAGGAAATTCTTTGCAAAATGCCTTCATTTACCATAATAATCCATGCAACATCTCATTAATAAAACCGTCAGCACTTCTCCCAAACACCCGACAACTTTTAAAAATGTTAAAGTTTTTTTGCTTCTTTTTTCCAAAAAAGAAGTGGGGTGTCGGGGCGAAGCCCTGACGGTTCTATTAAAAATCACTCACTTTGAATTTCACTTTTTACTCTCTGTGAGCATTTTAATTTTTCTGGGGCGATTAGTTCATCGTTCGTGATGCCAGCAACGCCTAGCACGGCACCGATATGACTTTTCACTGTATTTTAGCGGCGTTTATGGAATTACACATGCATTGAGCTTATCTATCATCTTCATATGGGGTGATAATAAAATTAAACGCAATCTCTGGCAAAGGAACACGGTATTTTTCGCTTAACGCTGGCCCACAAGAACTTGACCCAACCCCTGCCATATGATAATCCACGCAAATTACATTGGACACGCATTTAACCAGCCCGTAATTATGGCGCTTTCCAGCCAATTCTTCCTGGCTGTACTCTGATGCATTGAAAGATATGTCTTTATCCGCTTCAAAGCGCAATTTTAACCCGCCGTCGCTAACTTCTACATACTTGCAACCAAAATGCGACGAATTTTCCTGCGGGCGGATATAATCCTCGTGCATTTGCGCTATATGGCTGCTAAATTTGCCAACGTATGATGCCTGATGCTTGTCTGCATAACTCTCATACGGCCCATAGCCATAATACTCCACGTTTGAGAACTGCTTTGGCATAAATAGCCTAATGCCAAAGCGAGGCAAAAATTCCACCTTTTTGGGCAGCATAACTTTGCCGTCTATCTCGAGTTCGCCGCCTGGATGGATGCTGTATTGAACTTCCATACGCGCAAATGGCTGGTGAATACTCCACCCGAAAGATTGAGAAACTTTGAACACAATTTTGTTTTCCAAATTCTCTATATTTACAGAATACACTTTTACATCGTAATCATTCAAATGCAATCTGTACCAGTCATGCTTCATCGTATCATTGTCCACGGGTGCGCGGAAGAAATTAAACTCAATTGGCCTATCAAGATATTCTCGATTTTTATTTTTAATTGAAACGAATCTAGCCTTCCTACGGTCAAAGATATACGTGATTTCACCTGCACAGATAATGTATTTTAATCCGTCGCTTAATATTTCTATTTTATTGTCGCTTTCCAATAATTTCAATCGAGAATTTTCTTTTATTTTTATCTGTTCTTGGCAAATAAAATATCCTTTTTCACACCACGCAGTCTCGATTTTTGAAGTGAAAATAAATCTAATATATGTGCTTTCGCCTTCGATTTTTGTGACACCTAAAATCTCTACTTTCTCAAAGGGCTTAACTGAGAAATTTGTCTCCCCGCACTTTACTACATTGCCATTGTTTGTAATTTCATAGCGGCAATCAAGTACATCCCCCGCATCTGTAAAGTGGAGATAATTTGTTAGCCAAAACTTACCGGCCGCATCCATTTTCACCCTCACGGGCCGGAAAACTTGCTTTGCCTCCAGCAGCCCAGTGTGCGGGGTTCTATCCGGATAGATTAGCCCATCCATACAAAAGTTTCCGTCATTATGTCGCTCGCCAAAATCACCGCCATAGCCGTATTTTGCCTTGCCATTTTCGGCCTGGCCTTGGTATACTGCGTGGTCACACCATTCCCAAATAAACCCGCCGCAAACCTGTTTACTGGAGTAAAATAGCTGGCGATAATCTTCAATGTCGCCAGGGCCATTGCCCATTGCGTGGCAATATTCGCATAGCATTAGTGGCCGAGTTTCTTCCCCTGCGATAAAATTCTCAATTTCATGCAGCGGCATGTACATTTTCGATACTATTTCTAAGAAATCTTCGGGGGTGTCGTCAAGTTTATGGGTGCTTTCAAAATGTACAATTCTTGTGTCATCCTCGGCCTTTACATAGTTGAAGGCATCCACCATGTTTTGCCCATGCCCGGTCTCGTTACCCAACGACCAAAACAAGATGCTGCTGCGGTTAAACAAGCTTTTTACCATGCGTTCCTGCCGGTCTATTATTGCATTTTTAAATTGGGGGTCTCTGGCGATAAGCGAAATCCCACCATAGGCGTTTTCCACTTCCCAGCGCAGGTTATTGTGAACATCCACACAGCCATGGCTTTCGCAATCTGCCTCGGCTATTACATATAAGCCATATTCGTCGCACAGTTCATAAAACTGCGGAGAATTTGGGTAGTGGGCGCTGCGCAAAGCGTTTATATTATGTTGCTTCATTGTGATTATATCTTTTTTCATTTGGGCTATGCTAGCCACATATCCTGTGTCTGCATAACTATCGTGGCGGTTTACCCCATGGAATTTTACAGGGGCATTATTTATTAAAATTACGCCATCTTTTATTTCGATTTTTCTCACGCCTATTCTCTCGCCAAACACTTCATTTTCGGTTTCGATTATAAGCTGATATAAGTATGGGTTTTCGGCATTCCAAAGGATTGGATTCTCGATTTTTATTTCGTTTTTGCCGCGTGCTATAACTTCGCCGGCGGCGGTTTTGAGAATCGTCACATGGTCTATTTCGGCCATTACATTTATTTTGAAAATTGCGGATTTTAAATCCTCTGCTAGCTCGGTTGTTATGCGATAATCATTGACACGTTTTTTGGGCCTTTTTAGAACATACACCGGGCGGAAAATGCCAGACATTCTTATTTTATCCTGGTCTTCAAGGTATGTGCCATCACACCATTTTAGCACCACAGCGGTAATTTTATTGCTTCCGGCCTTCAAAAATGATGAAATATCAAACTCGCTAATGCAATGAGATACCTGAGAATATCCCACAAAATCGTCATTCACAAATAAATAAATGCAGGAGTCCACCCCCTCAAACACCAAAATCCGGTCGTTTCCGTCGGGCTGGTAGTTGTATTCTCTGCTGTAAATTCCAATGGGGTTGTCGTCTGGCACATAGGGCGGGTCAAACGGAATAGGGTACGCAACGTTGGTATACTGGGGCTTGTCGTAGCCATGTAGCTGCCAATTTGCCGGCACGGGGATGGTTTTGTCGGGCGCCACGGCCAAAAAATCGTCTTCAAGGTCAATTAAACTATCAAAGTAACGAAAGCCCCATTCGCCGTCTAATGATTCAAAATTATCCGAGCTTTCCCTGGTGGCAAATGGATTTTGGTTTTTTGCAAATGGAATCATGTAGGAATGTGGCTCTACGCTACCTACATGGAGGGTTTCAAGGTTTTCGTGGTAAACAAGCAAGCTTTTAGGGCTGTTTTGGGAAATATCGCTCATCTTCATTTGGCTCTCACCTTTCGTGGTTTCCTAGATATAAAAAAACAGAGCCTGCCCTACAACCCACAGCCGTGGATTGCAGAGCAAAGCTCTGCGCTTATTTATTTCTTATGCTTCAACATAAATATAAGCGGCATTTGCAGCGCCATCCCATCTGGGGGTTGCGCCAATTTCGCCAGCAATGAAGCCCAGCGGCACAAATGTGCGGCCTTCTACTATAACAGGAGTTCCCATGCCACCTGGTAAAGCTTCGCCAATTGGCAAGCGGATTTCGGCCATTCCTGGAGGCCTTACATATGCTACATTGTTTTCAAAAGCAAATTCTGCGCCTAGGGCTTCGCCTACAGCACGTAGGGGCACCATCACGCGGCCATCTTGGTTAAATGGCGCGGCTTCAATCGTAAGCGCCTGGGTATCACGATGGTAGGTGGTTTGTCCAACCACAAACCTTAGCACGATTACGCCTTCTGCCGGCGGTGCTGGGGTTGGAGCTGGTGCAGCTGGTGTCGGGTCTGCTGCTGGGGTTGGGGATGCGGCTGGGGTTGCTGCTGGCGTTGGGGCTGCTGCTGCTTCGCCCACACGGGTAAGGTAAAAGCGTTGAATCTCTACCGCGCCCACAGCATATTGCACCCTAATTGTGTTATTACCAGCATTCAGCTGAACATATTCTTGCAAGTTAGAGATATACCATATCATGTCCTCGGTATAGGCATGAGTGATATTTGGCCCGCCATTTATAGAAATCAAATGCGAACCGGATGGGAACCATTCTGTTAAGTTAATCGCATACAGGCCAAGCCTGTACATGCCAGCTTCAGGCACATTTACTGTAAAAGTAACTGCTCCTGGAGGGTCGCCATCGTCCAAAAATCCAATAGCTTGGCCATGCGCAATCGTTGCGGGCCCTTCGAATACTGGGTTGCTTTCATCAATAAACCCTGAAACAGTGTTCGCAAAAACAGTAACAGGAAAAGCCAGAGCAAAGGCCAAAGCCATTGCCAACAACAGAGAAACACTACGTTTTGCTAACTTTTTCACAACATACCACTCCTTTAAATTTTTTACAAACTCTCCTGCGGAAGGCTAGCCCCGTGGGAATGTATTGCGGGGCTTTGCCAAATCTCGCAGCCGGAATCAACTAATTACAGTTTGTAATTAGTTGATTTTGAAAACCTCTTCCGAATGTAGTTTGTATAATAATAAAACTACTATACATTGTGCATAGTAGTTTTCATATAATTTATTTTCCACGAGAGTTGATATTTTTTCCGATATTTATAATGCCCATTCTCTTGCCTTGGCAGCTAGAAGCATCTTGGGCAAGGCGTCTGCCTCATGGTTTAGGCTTGGCTCTACAGCTGCACACCAGGCAGAATTAAGCCCTTCTAGCCTGGCCATTAGGCTTTCGTATTCCTCTATTGGCACGCCGGTTTCGTTCATTACAGGGGTTAAAACCGCTTGTATCCGCTGCATATCGAACACTACTTTTAGCCTGTCTATTAGCACCAATGCGGCAATATGGTTGTGGGTGTATTTTCGCTTGCCCACCCCTGGGGGCAGCAGCCCGTCTCTTATATAATTTTGTATCATGCCGCGGGTTATGTTAAGCCCCTTTTTTTCGCAGAACTTTAGCACTTGTGATATGGTCATGGTGGGGGCGTAATTTTTTATATCCTTTAATGGGTCAACCTGTGCTGCCATAACCGCCCTCACCTCTTTCGCTTGTGGGAAGCTCGCTTACATGGGTAAATTCCGGCGCATCCACCTTCATTATCACCATCTGTGCGATTCTATCCCCGCGGTTTATTTGGAAATCTTCCTGCCCGTGGTTTATAAGCAGCGCCCCAACTTCGCCGCGATAGTCTGCGTCCACTGTGCCGGGGCTGTTAAGTACTGTTATGCCGTGCTTCAAAGCCAGCCCGCTTCTGGGGCGTATTTGCGCCTCAAACCCAAAAGGGAGCGCCACCTTGATACCCGTAGGAATCAAGATTCGCTCGCCTTTTTTTATTAAAGCGGAGATATTTGAATACAAATCCATACCGCTTGCCCCGGGGGATTGCCTCATTGGCAGCGGCAAATCAGCTGCGTTTTCGCATTGGCTAATTAGAAACTGCGCTTTTGACTGCATCCTCCGTCATTCCTTCCACTTGCTTGCCAACCAAGGAAATACTCATCTGGTCCATCTTGAATATTTTGTCGCAAACGCCGTAAAATGCGTCCATATTTATCGCATCAATTTTTGTCACAAGCTCGTCTGGCGTTACTGTTTTGTTCAGCATCAGCATGGTGCGGCCTATGCTATTCATGCGGCTGGCGGCATTTTCTAGGCTTAGCAGGAAATTGCTCTTTAACTGCTCTTTGGCCTTTGCCAGCTGTTCTTCTGTGATTTTATCTGTAAACATGCCACGTACTTCCTGGGCTATAAGCCGCAGAACATCCGGCACCTGCGTCGGGTTAAGCGCCGCATACACCAGGAAAACTCCAGTGTCGTAGTAGCTGGCATTATACGAATACACAGAATACACAAGCCCATGCTCTTCCCGGATTTTTTGGAAAAGCCGCGAACTCATGCCGCCACCCAAAATCGTGTTAACCGCCGCCAGGGCGTAGGAATCATCAAGGCCAGATGGTATCCCTGGGAAGCCCATGCATAAATGCACCTGCTCGATATCCTTTTCCTTAAAGCTAAAACCCGGGGTGTACACAGCCCGCACATCATCAGCCCCAGAGGATTCATCTTTGAACCCTCCGAAGGCCGCTGTAATTTTTTCTAAAACCTCTTTTTCATTGATATTCCCGGCTACGGCTATCACAACATTTTGCGGGCGGTATTTCGCCCTTAAAAATGCCTTGAAATCTGCCTGCTTAAAGCTGCTAATAGTTTCTGGCGTGCCAAGAATAGTCATACCCAGTGGGTTCTGCGGGAATGCACGATATTGCAGCAAATCTACACATAAATCCTCTGGGGTGTCCTCATACATGCTAATCTCTTCAAGGATTACATTGCGCTCCTTTTCAATTTCCGCAGGGTCGTATTTGGACTGGAAAAACATATCCGTAATCACATCCAGCGCCACATCAAAATGAGTGTCCAGCGTCCGGGCGAAATAACAGGTGTATTCCTTAGATGTGAAGGCATTTAGCTGGCCGCCCACTGCATCCATGGTGTCTGCAATATCTTTTGCGCTGCGCCTGTCTGTGCCTTTAAACATCATATGCTCGATAAAGTGGCTAATGCCATTGGTTTCGGTGGTTTCGTTGCGGCTTCCATTGCGTACCCACACGCCAAAACTGACGGAACGCACAAATGGGATGGACTCCATTACAACCCTGAGCCCATTAGGCAAGGTGTGAACAGCTATCAACGTCTAACGCTCCTGTCTCTATTCCCGCCTCTGTTTCTGTCGCCGCCTGGGCCACCGCTACGTGGTGGCGGGCGTTTTACCGTGGTATCTGCTGTAGGGTCTAACACACCCTTGCGAGACAGATTAACACGCCCCTGGTCGTCTATTTCTGTAACCAAAACCTGTACAATTTCGCCCACGCTAGTTGCATCTTCCATGCTTTCCACGCGGGTCACATCCCATTGGGAAATATGCACAAGGCCTTCTTTTTCTGGTGCGATTTCTACAAATGCGCCAAATGTCATTAGCCTGGTTACTTTGCCGGTGTAGATTTTGCCCACTTCCGGCGGGTTAACGATGGATTTGATTATCTCAACTGCACGGTTAACCTTGGCTTGGTCTTTGTCTGAAACGAAGATGCGGCCGTCGTCTTCGGTGTCGATTTTTTCTACGCCGGATTCTTCTATGATGCGCTTGATAACCTTACCACGCGCGCCGATAACTTCCGCAATTTGGTCCACATTGATGCGCAGGATTTCCATTTTTGGTGCGTAGGGAGAAATCTCTGGCCTTGGCTCGGGTATTACTGGCAGCATTACATCGTCTAGGATTTTGTCACGGGCGATTTTGGTTTGGTCTAGGGATGCACGGATTATCTCTGGTGTAAGCCCGTCAACCTTGATATCCATTTGGATTGCGGTTATGCCTTCTTTGCTTCCGGCTACTTTGAAGTCCATATCGCCGAAGAAATCTTCCAGGCCTTGAATATCTGTAAGCAGCACAAAATCGTCTATGCTGTCTCCTGTAACCATACCCACAGAAATACCCGCAACAGGCCGTTTAATTGGCACGCCGGCCGCCATTAGCGACAGGGTGGAACCACAAACCGCAGCCTGAGAAGTAGAACCATTGGAGCTTAGCACCTCGGAAACTAGGCGGATTACATATGGGAAATCATCCTCATTTGGGATAACCGGCAAAAGCGCACGCTCTGCCAGGGCGCCATGGCCAATTTCACGGCGGCCAGGCCCACGAGATGGCCGAGTTTCACCCACAGAATAGCTTGGGAAGTTGTAATGATGCATGTAGCGCTTGTTATCTTCAAGCTCGTCTAGGCCGTCTAGCTGCTGGGTGTCGCCGCTGGAACCTAGGGTTGTTACGGTTAGCACCTGGGTTTGCCCACGGCTGAATATTGCAGAACCATGGGTGCGTGGCAGTATATCCACTTCTGCTACAAGCTGGCGGATATCTTCCATGCCGCGGCCGTCGGGGCGTTTGCCCATATCTTTAATCATGCGGCGCACGGTTTCTTTCTCGAACTTATATATTGCCGCGCCAAGATGAGATTTATACTCGGCTTGCAATTCTTCTGAAAATGTTGGTAGCAATTCTGCTTCCACTTCGCCTGTGATTTTAGAAATTGCTTCATCGCGCAACTGCTTTAGGTCGAAAAATACGGCTTCTTCCATGCGCTTATCGGTAATATAGCTTGTTACCGCATTGTAGAAATCCTGTGGGATTTCGTGGCGTTCGTAGCTGCGCTTTGGTTTGCCATGGTCTTTTATAATTTGGTCTGTGAATTGGATGATTTTTTTGTTTTCTTCATGAGCTAACATGATTGCGCCATACATTGTATCTTCGTCAACTTCATCTGCGCCTGCTTCAATCATCATCACTTTTTCCCTGGTGGAAGCCACGGTTAGCGAAAGCTTGCTTACTTCGCGCTGTTCTGCAGATGGGTTCACCACATATTGGCCGTCTACCAAGCCCACATTCACCGCGGCTGTTGGCCCGGCGAATGGAATCTCGGAAATGCACAGCGCAATAGAGCTGCCAATCATTGCGGCAACTTCTGGGCTTGCGTCTTGGTCCATAGAAAGCACGGTGGCCACCACGCCAACATCATTCCTATAATCATCTGGGAAGAGTGGGCGGATTGGCCTGTCTATAAGGCGAGATGCCAATATTGCATGCTCAGTTGGCCTGCCCTCGCGCCTAAACCAGCTGCCAGGGATTTTGCCCACTGCGTAAAATCTTTCTTCGTAATCTACACTTAGCGGAAACCAGTCTATACCTGCGCGGGGTTTTTCGCTTGTTGTGGCCGTTACCAGCACAACGGTGTCGCCATAAGTCATGATAACTGCGCCACCAGCAAGCTCTGCTACGCGGCCAATTTCACATTTTAGCGTGCGCCCACCCAAAGTAGTTTCATATATCTTTTGCATTCTGTCCTACTTTCTTAGTCCAAGTTCAGCTATTAGCGCACGATATTTAACGATGTCGTTGCGGCGGATATAATCCAACAGCCCACGGCGTTGCCCTACAAGCTTCAACAGCCCGCGGCGTGAATGGTGGTCTTTTTTGTGTTCTTTCAAATGCTCTGTTAAATGGTTGATTCTGGCCGTAAGAAGCGCCACTTGCACTTCTGGGCTGCCTGTGTCGGCAGCGTCTCTGCCGTGTTTTGAAATGATTTCTTTTTTGTCGATCATGTCTGATCCTCCTATAAAATTTTATCCCCTCATGCCAAGATTCGGTCGAGGTTTCCAAAATCTGCGCATGGGTTCATGGAAGTATAGCATGGTGGTGATGGTTGTCAAGGGGAAATGCTATTAAAACCGTCAAATGCTTCGGTTGCCAACCACAGCTCCATCCGCTTTTTTCTGAAAAAAGCGGGGTGAAACTTTAGCATTGGGTTTTTATGAGAGAGAAGATTGGGAAATCGTGTCCTTTTTATAGTATAGTGAAGTATAGCCGCTCCACCTGGCAAACCACCCCCACGGCCTCCCCGATGAAAACAAAATCAACTTATTACAGATTGTATAGTTAACGCCCTATGAAATAGTCCGAAAGTAAGCTATACTACAGTTATGTCATACAGTAGAAAATTTCGAGAAGAAGTATTGAAATACCATGAGCAAGGTAACACGATACAAAAATGTCATGAGATATTCGGAGTAGGCACAACAACAATAAAGGAGTGGAAACGCCTCAAAAAGCAAACAGGGAGTTTAGAAGTAAAACAAAGGATATACACCCCAACCAAGCTAGACCCTGAACGCTTAACAGCCTACGTATCTGAAAACCCAGACAAGTATCTACGTGAAATTGCCGAGGTATTTAACTGCAATGAATCTGCCGTGCGCAAAGCATTTAAGAGGCTAGGCATAAGTCGTAAAAAAAACTAAACGGTATGTGGAAAGAAATGAAGGTTTACGCGCAAAATTTCTTAATGAGATTGAAAGTTATCCACAGCACCAAATTTATTACATCGATGAGTGCGGAATAAACCAGTGCTTATACCGTGAATATGGCTACGCCCCAAGAGGCCAACAAGTAATAGGCAATGTTCAAGGCAGAAGGTTCAAACGGTTTAATATTGTTGCCGCAAAATGTGGCAGTAAAATTGTAGAGCCACTAGTCTATGATGTGACAACAGACAGCGCGCTCTTTGAATGTTGGTTTGAAACCCGATTATTAGCGTCAGTACCAAAGGGCTCTGTTTTGATAATGGACAATGCGGCATTCCATCGAAAATCAAAACTCCGCACTCTTGCTGAAAACGCTGGAGCTGTTGTGTTGTTTTTACCACCATATTCGCCAGACTTGAATCCTATTGAAAAATTTTGGGCTTGGCTGAAACTTGAACTACGATCAATATTGCATTCTTACGACAATATCATGGATGCTATTGCGGACTGTTTTGTCGGGCGATGACTATAATAAGTTGAAACGCATTGCGCCGTGGCAAAAAAATGACACGGCCACAATTTGCGGCCGCGTCGTTTTTAGCTAAAAAAACCCGGTTCAGCCTGCCGCGCTTTATGGCAGGCTGAACCGGGTGGAGATTTTATGCTACTACAAATAATCCTAGTTCGTTTGTTTCAAATATGATATTTGCTGCACTTATCGTGGCTTCTAGCACCCGCAGGTTGCGAGGCAGTATATGCCATACAGTTGTTGCAGCGCCTGCTGGCAGGGTGATTTCTACTGTGCCGCGGCCTAGGTTACGGATGGTTCTGTTACCTACCCTTATAGACACTTGGTAAGCTCTTGCGCCTTCTGGCATTAGGTTGGCCAGGGTTGGCAGTTCTTGCCGCAGGTTAATTTCTGTGATGCGTAGGATTACATTTGGTGCAGAAGCGTTGCGGCCTATTTGCGCCAAAGCTTCCGGGCTAAGGTTTATCACGCCCTGTGGCAAAATCAGCTCGAGGTAAATGCCTGCGGCGGCCAGGCGGCGCATGGCATGAGCAGATATCCCGGCCGTAGCTATCTCGAAGCTGCTAAGGTCGATTGACACCTTCTCTGATGCGGTTTCATATGCGATGGCCAGTAGGCTTTGCGGCAGTATAACCGTAGCCGCGCCCCTGCGAATAGCCACCGTTGCATCGTTTTCGCTTAACACTGTTAAATTGGCAATGGTTGGCGGTGCAAATACAGATGGCTGCACTGGGAAGTACGGAATTTCCAGTGGGATGAATGCTACTGGCGGCGGCGGTACTATAATATCTGCCGTTACAGTCACCTGCACCGTGGCTACAAAGCCGCCATCTGCCGTGGTTACAGTTATCGTGGCCACCCCAGGGGCTACTGCCGCTACTAGCCCTGTTGGGCCAACTGTGGCAATTGCCGGGTTGCTGGATGTCCATACTAAATTCCTATTGGTTGCATTTGCCGGGGCTACTGTTGCGGTTAGCTGTTGATTTTGGCCGGCTTGCAGGCTAAAATTGCCCTGGCTTGTGCTTACGCCAGTTACAGGCACATCTGGAGCCACAGCCCCCGCCACAAAACTATGCAAAATATCCAAATCTATGGCATTGGCTGACATGGTGAAGGTAAATGTAAATGTCTCACCCGCTACAGTTTCCCCTGGGGTTACATTTCTTGTAATGGTGGCCGGGCTTACAACAATCCCACCTGGGCTGCTTGTGCTAATGGTATGCACTCCTGCTTCCAGGGCTACCCCTGCAAGGTTTAGGGTTATAGTCATGGCTTTGCCTGCGGGCTGTGCACCTGCCGGGGTTATTGCACCGGCGGCAGTTATACCGTTTTGCGCTGCAGAAGCTGTGGCCAAATTAACCGCGAAAACAGGCGCACGATGCAGCACCACGGCCTGCGGAGAGCCACTTAACAAATACCCCGCCGGGCTGGCAACGCTAACATTTACAGCATCCCCATCTTCCCAGTTGCCTGCAATGGTAAGCACCCGGGTAGCCCCCGTGCCAGAGATTGCCTGAACTGTAACACCGCCTGTAATGGTGATATTTGCCACAGTTATGGCTGCAGTTATGGCATTGTCAAAAGTTAATGTTAGCTCTGTCGTGTTGGTTTCATTTGCTAGGCCGTTGGCGGTTACGCTCACCAGCGCAACTTGCGGTAAGCCCCATGGGCCGTCGCCGCTATAGCGCGGGCGAACCTGGGCTAATCTTTCGTTGGTTATGCCGGCATTGCTAGATGCAGGGCCTGGGGTAGCGTTTGCGTAGCCTGTTGGGTATCTAAAGTCAATCGGCTCAAAATCTGCTGCATTATCTCTAGTATTTTGGGTTCGCCTCGCAGAAACCTGCCTAGATATACGCATGGCATTGTTAGAACCAAGATAGTGCGCTACATAATTGGTAGCGGTGCGAGGGTCGTTCAACACGCCCACTAAGTCTATAACATTGTTAAATTCCGCCGGTGTAACCCGGTTAGATAGCTGAGCTTGGTTGGCAACAAGCGCCACAACCAAGTTATTGTTATTGAACTGCAGATTCCAACCTATATCAAAGCTCGGAATAATATAGCGCGGCATATGCCCACCGCCTGTGCCATCGTTAAACCATGTGGTGCTAACCACCAACAGCGACGAAAACGGCTGTATGGTATGCCCTGTTAAATTCAGCACATTCCAGGCATTCGCCCCTGCGCCATTAACCACCTGCAAAGAGTAATTACCAAGGTAAACAGCTGCATCGGTCGGGTTAAAAAGCTCGATAAAACCGTGAGAAATAGCGTTCGAGCTGAAAGAGCCATTACCATGCACATGGTTTATTACCACAGACGGCGGAGCCAGCTCTGGCATAAAGAAGCTTGCCGTTACAGTTACAGGGATGGCCGGGGTTGGCATCACAAATGTAGCTGCGGCAGGGTGAGCTGGGTTTGAAATTGTCACGCCTGGGGCATTTGTTGTCCAGCCCTGGAAACGCTGCCCTGCCGGTGCTGCGCCTGCATTTAGGGTAACTGTTGTGCCACCTGCCGCCAAGCTTGGGTTAGCTTCTGCGCCAACACCGCCGCCAGCTATTGTAATATTTGCAGGCAGGTTGCCTGGTATAAACACTGCGGTAACGGTGATATTGTTGCTGCCTGCCGGTGGGGTTACGGTCATTGTATTGGTGGTTACATTATTATTGTCTAGCCCGCCGCCTACTATTTCAAAATGGGAGAATACATAGCCTACAAGCGGCATAGCGGTAACTTCTATGGGTAACCCGCGGATATAATTTGCATTGAAATTGCCAATGGTAAAGCCGTGGGTTCCTTGTCTTTCAAACAAATCTGCACGGATTTGCGCACCGGCAATATCAAACCAGCCTCTGTCGCTATTGGTTGTCCATGTGATGTTGGCAAAGCCTGTGGTGTCAAGGCCTAGGTTAAGCTCATTGTTGAAATAATTTCTTATATGGCCTATGGAATAATTGGAACGCAATGTAACGGCATCGCGCATGGCGTTAACGTTATTTGTCCATCCTGGCACACCATTGGTTGGGTTGGTTGCATTGTGGTAGCTCCAACGGAATAAATCTGCACCTACATGCGGCAAGCGCTCTGCCACCATGTTGTCTATTATATAATTTGCCCTTGCCTGGTGGAAAACTGTACCTGTATAAGTAGAGTATCTTGCGGCAAAGGTGTTTCTAAACTCTGCATTGGTGAACAAATTTTGAACCATGCCTGTTACCCACGGGGAACGGAGTTGCTGTGTGCCAAAATTCCATGGCCAGGTAACGACTGTTTGCCCGCTATAACGGTGCGTGGTGAAAAATTGCATCATATCGTTTGCCTGGTGGTTGATACCTTCATCGAAGTCTTGCACTACAAAGCGCCACCTGCCATCGCCGCCGTATGCGCCTGGGACAACAGCTGTGGTACGCCAGAATTCGAAGTTGTTGCTAATCCAGTCCCAGTTGTCGAAATGATAGCCAATTATGAAATAGTCAATAAAATTGTCTACATCTACACCGGCTGCAAAATTGTCAAAATTCGCCTGTAGCGACATATCCCGGCCTTGGATGAAGGCATTATAAATATGCCCTTGAGTCCAGTCTTCTAGCTGCACCAAGCCACGTGGAACATCGTAAAGTTCGCCTATTAAATGCTCGTGCCTGTGGGCGCGCAGGCAGTACATCCCCCAAAATTCACCATTTACGAACACTGCGCCGTAGGTGGAGTTTTGAACAACAGGGCGCAACGGCTCTGCCATCAAGGCTACAACAGAATCCCGCATTCCTGTCCTGTTGCGGTCTGTTACGCGGGCGTTAATATGCCTGAAATTGCCTATTGTGGTTAGCGGGTCGTAAAAATTGCGCCTGGTTTGTGGAATCATCTCGTACATGCCGGTAATATCGCCTGCACCTTGGTTAAAGTTAAAACGAAGCGACCTTTTGGGATGCCGTCTAGACCAGTTGCCAAACACCCATGCGTTGGCATATTGTGAGAACATGCGAGTTCCATCTGGGTAAAACATTTCAAAATTTACCACATGCCTTGGGCCGTCTATGGGATGTACTCCTGCCTGCAAAGGCCAGTGGGTTCTGTTTGCGTTTCTGTATATACCCTGGATTGGGTCTATAAAATGTTCGGCCTCTAGGGCAATGGATATCACGCGGGTGTTAAAGTTACCCCTGCCGTTATTTTCTACAAAAAATGTGTTTGTTACTGTTGCAGAGGGATTATTCTGCGCATCGAAGGCTACGGCACGCACCACCATGGCGTTGTAGTACAGGTTTGGCACATATGGAATGTATGGTGATGTTGGAAGCATAAACCCAGTACCTGGGCCAACATCTACCCATGTGTCGTGGATGCCTTCAAAGGCCCTGCCTATGCCATGCACAGACATTGGGCTGTTAGCTTCAATAGCCACAGGCGAATGTATTAATATTGGCCCGGTATACTCCTGCGACAACACAGTAGGCACGCTACCATCTGTGGTAAAACGTATCGTATGCCCTGCCGGGGCAGTTAATGTCAAATTAAAATCCGCGGCATAAAACCCTGCCTCATGGGAGAACACAGGCTGCGGCACAGCATTAAACGGCATAAATGCCATATACTCTTCCGCCTCATAAGCCAACATATCGTCGCTTATGCCATCGCGCATCATGGCGGTTATTTCATCGTTAAAATCTGCGCTATGTTCAATTGCCAGCACGGGTATGGTGGATAGCATCATTACAACAGCCATCACTAGAGCCAAACTGCGTCTTGCCTTCTTGTTAATCATTTAAATCCTCTCCTCTTTTGCCCCTCAACCAGGGTAGGTTTTCGTCTTGTTAACTTTAATCCATTTAGATGAATTCCACAAGTATTTTCTGAAAGTTTGTTGGAAATTTGGCAATTTTGCCAAAAAATACTTATAATTCGCAATTTCCTACGTTTCATTAAAATATTCTGTGGCAAATTTTCTATAAAAAAACCCAATTCAGTTGGTCGGATTTTCCGACCAACTGAATTGGGCAAAAATATTAATTCCCCACAAACACCGCCGTAACAGTTATATTCCCACTGCCAGACGGCGGTGTAACCACCATCGGGTTTTGGCTAACATTATTGTTGCTAATATTGCCGCCCTCTACCCTAAAATGCGAGAACCGATAGCCCTCCAGCGGGTGGGCGGTTACAGTGATCGGCAGTTGGCGGATATAATTTGCACTAAAATTGCCGGTGGTGAAGCCGTGCTGGCCATGCCTTTCAAATAAATCTGGGCGAATTTGCGCGCCAGAGATATCAAACCAGCCCCTTGTGTAATCTGTGCGCCATGTGATATTGGCAAAGCCAGAGGTATCTAGGCGAAGGTTTAAATTAGAATTATGCGCGCCGTTAAAATAATCCCTTACATGGCGCAAAGAATAACCAGAACGCCTTAGCAGCACATCGCGCATACCGTCAACATTACCTTCCCATCTGGGTATGCCATTTGTGGGGCTGCCCGCGCCAAGATATCTCCAGCGGAACAGGTCTGCCCCAACATGCGGTAGCCTTTCGGCCACCATTTTGTCTATTATTGCGTTGGCCATATCTGGGTGGAAGGCCGTACCCATGTAGGTAGAATATCTTGCCGCAAAGGTGTTTCTAAATTCCTCGTTGGCAAAAAGCCTGCGGAATATTTCTGTGGCCCAGCTGGGGCGCAGCTGTTGCGAGCCAAAATTCCAAGGCAAGGTTGGAACATTCTGCCTTGAATCTGACGAAGTGGTAAAAAAGCGCATCATATCGTTGCTGGCATGGTTGATAGCCTCGTCAAAATCCTGCACTATAAAGCGCCAGCGGCCATCGCCGCCATGCACATCTGGGATTATCTCTGTAGTTCGCCAGAATTCAAAGTTATTGCTAACCCAATCCCAGTTGTCAAAATGAATGCCTAGTATGATGTAATCTATAAAATTATCCACATCTACATATGCGGCGAAATTGTCGAAATTTTCCTGCAAGGCCATATTTCTGCCGTGGATAAGCGGCTCATATATCTGCTGGCGGGCCACGTCGGATATTTCTATATATCTGCGGCGTATGCCGTAAAGTTCGCCTATCAAATACTCATTCCTATGGGCGCGCAGGCAATACATGCCCCAAAACTCACCATTTACAAACAATGCCCCATATGTGGAGTTCTGAATAGTGGGGCGTAGTGGCTCGGCCATAAAAGCTACCACAGAATCGCGCATTCCTGTCCTGTTGCGGTCTGTTACACGGGCGTTAATATGCCGGAAATTGCCTATGGTGGTAAGTGGGTCATAGAAATTTCGCCTTGTTTCGGGGATCATATAATACATGCCCATCACATCGCCAGAACCCTGGTTAAAATTAAAGCGCAACGACCTTTTTGGGTGCCGCCTAGACCAGTTGCCAAACACCCATGCACTGGCATATTGGCTAAACATTAGCTGGCCGTCTGGGTAGAACATTTCAAAATTAACCACTTGCCTTGGCCCGTCTTCGCTGCATACATCAGATTGGCTTGCCCATGCAGTTCTATCCCAATTGCGGTATATGCCCTGGGTCTGGTGGATAAAATGCTGTGGCTCTACGGCTATGGATATAACCCGGGTGCTAAAGCTGCCCCGTCCGCCGCTTTGTACAAAAAACGAGCTTGTAACAGTTTCAGAATAATTTCCATTTGAATCAAATGCCCGGGCACGCACTACCATGCCATTATAATAGTTGTTTGGCACAAAATTTGTATGCCAGCCTCCTTCATAGGAGCGGCCGATGGCAGAGGTAGACATTGGGCTGTTTCTTGAATTTAACACCGGAGAGTTTATGGCTACTGGCCTGGTGTAAAGCTGAGAACTGGCCGTGGGCACGCTGCCGTCGGTTGTGAAGCGGATTGTATAGCCTTCTGGGGCGGTTATTGTTAAGTTAAAATTTTCTGTAAAAAAACCGGCCTCATGTGAAAAAACCGGCCTAGGTACGCCTTCTGTGGGTTCTTCCCCACGGGCAACCATCGGGAAAACAAATAATGCCGCTAGTATCGTTAAAACCGCCACGGCTACGGCTAATCTATTCCTGCTACTTAGCATTGTAAACACCTTCCTTTACCAATAGCAAATATAACCTAACCGTAAGAATTTAACAAGCATATTGTCTAAGATTTTGTCGTGAGGTATTATATAGAAAAACCACCTGAGGTGAAAAATGAGCAAAAACCAAAAACGTATAATCTCCCTAAGCGTAATAATTGCCATGATTGCAGGCCTTGGCGGCGCTTATATATGGCAGCAAAGGCAAGAGCCATACAGCCCACCCCCTGGCGATGAGATTACCATCCCCCCAAGCCTAGTGTTAATCTCTGGGCAAGAGACAGAACTTACAAACGTGACCTTTACCCGCGGCGGCGAATCTTACACAATCATACCATACCCGGGCAGCGGCGGGGAAATAACCTGGCAATGGGAAGCCCACCCAGATTTTGTGCTAAACCAGCAGGCCATGCGCGACAAAACCCGCCCTGCATGGGCGCTTAATGCGTCTTCGCAGCTATTTGAAAATGCAAGCGAAGTAAACCTGGCAGATTTTGGCCTTACTACTGAAAGCACCTTCATAACATCCACCTTCTCAGATGGCAGCGTCATGCGCATTCATATTGGCGAGCAATCGCTAGATTTGCGCCATACTCATGTGATGATAGATGGCAGCCCCGCAATTTACCTGGTTCACAACCATTTGTTGCAGCATATTGGCTTTACCTTGGAAGAAAGCCTTTGCCGCAGGCTGCCTTTTTTCACATTTGACCTGCATTATCTGCGTATTTCCCGCTATGGGCAGCCCACAATCGAGCTGGGCATGGAAGAAGCTGTGGGCATGGAGGCTTTTGCAGAATTCATGCCAATTTCAGAACACGGCGTGCTTACAATGCGCCAGCCAATCCCCATGCGCCCATTGCATCACCCCAATTTGCTTACAGAACTGCTAGACCCCCTAACATTCCTAGAGCTTGGGGAAGTAGCCGCCATCGCGCCTGTAGACCTTATCCCCTTTGGCCTGGCCAACCCAGCCACAGAGCTTGAAATCCATTCGTTGGGGCTGGAGGCCACCTTGCTTTTTGGCGATACCTTTCTTCAAGACGGCGTGCCTTATATTTACATGAAATTCCACGACCGGCCACATGTTTTCGTCGCCCCGCACCAGCCCGCCGCAGCTGCAGAAAACATTCGCCTTTTTACCATAATAGACCGCCACATAGCCCTTCACAACATCCTAGACGTACTGGAAATAACCATCACATCTACAGACCCCGTTCGCAACATTGAAATGGCCATAAACCATGGCGAACCAGAATCCTTCGAAATCTCACCCACCATAAACGGCCAGCCCACCGACCCAGACCATTTCCGCAGTCTATACATCTACCTAATTGGCATAAGCGCAGACAACGAAATCCAACCCTTCACCCCAGACTCCACCCCAGCCTTCGCCATAACATTCCACAAAACCGAAAACCTAACCCAAACCCTAACATTCTTCAACTACGACCCCAACTTCTACGCAATCTCCGTAGACGGCGAAGACCCTTGGTTCGTAACTAGCCGGCTTAGGCTGGATAGCTTCTTCCAGGCCGTTAATTAATACCGCCAGGGGCTTCACAGGGTTCGTTTCGCGTCGCCTGATTTCTTCCAGGTTGCATTCTCAAAAGACTAAAGTTTTACCAAAAAACTTTGATTTTTCAAAAACGGCTTAATTACTGGCTTTTTTTGCTGCCGCAAGTTCGTTTTTATGGTTTTTTGCCTCAAAAATGGTACCATACGGTACCATTTTGCCCTAATTATGGTACCATACGGTACCACTTTTACAGTTTTTGATAAACTAAACTTTTCTCAAATGCAGCCTGGAAGAAACCTGGCAACGCGAAACAAACCTTGTGGAAATTTTTGGAGGTGCCAGAGGCCGGCCGGCGCCGCATCCAGATCAAGGCATTTGGCAGTTTTTTCATTATTCCACAGAACACTTGTTCTATTTCTTTTTTTGTAGTACACTCCCGTTATCATGAAGGGAGTTTTTTTGATGCTTGGTACTAATTTGATTAAAATTAAGGGTGCAAGGGATAATAATTTAAAGAATGTAGATTTAGAGATACCGCGCAATCAGCTGGTTGTGTTTACAGGGGTTAGCGGCAGTGGCAAAACTTCGCTGGCTTTTGATACTATCTATGCAGAGGGGCAACGGCGTTATGTAGAGTCGCTTTCTGCCTATGCAAGGCAGTTCTTGGGGCAGATGGAAAAGCCCGATGTGGACTTTATAGAGGGGCTTAGCCCGGCCATTTCCATAGACCAAAAGACCACCAGCCAAAACCCAAGGTCTACGGTTGGCACGGTCACAGAGATTTACGACTATCTGCGGCTGCTTTTTGCCAGGGTAGGCACGCCCCATTGCCCAAAATGCGGCAAAGTGGTGGAAAGGCAGACCATAGACCAGATTGTGGACCAGGTGCTAACCCTGGAAGAAGGCACAAGGCTGCAGATTCTTGCCCCAGTGGTGCGCGACCGCAAGGGCGAACATGTGAAGCTGATTGAGGATGCAAAACGCAACGGCTACGTACGGGCGCGTATAGACGGCGAAGTGCTGGATTTAGGCGAACCAAGAGAGCTGGACAAAAAGAAAAAACATACCATAGAAATTGTAATCGACCGCCTAGTGGCGCGGGAAGGCATACAGAAGAGATTATCGGAATCTATAGAGGCGGCCATGGCATTAAGCGGCGGCCTTGTTTTGGTAGATGCCGGCGGTAAAGATATCACCTTTAGCCAGCATTTTTCCTGCGTAGATTGCGGCGTTAATCTATCTGAAGTAGAGCCGCGCATGTTTTCGTTCAACAATCCATCCGGCGCATGCCCAGATTGCTCTGGCCTTGGCATGAAACTGATTTTCGACCCAGAAATGGTAGTACCCAACCCACGCCTAAGCCTAAACGAAGGCGCAATAGCCGCACCGGGCTTCAATTCCATTAAAACCGACAATAGCTTCAGCCATTCCCTGTTCGAATCACTAAGCTACGAGCATGGCTTCAGCCTAAGCACCCCATATGAAGATTTAGATGATTCTGCCAAGGATATTATCATGAACGGCAACAGCAAGCGCATAAACGTGACCTTTGTAGGGCAAGACGGCCGCCTGCGTACCTACCCCCATATCTTCGAAGGCGTAATGGGCACCCTTTGGCGGCGTTACAAGGAAACCGCCTCCCTATCCTCCCGGCAAGAATTTGAAAGCCTCATGACCAGCATCACCTGCCCGGCATGCAACGGCCAGCGCCTAAAACCCGAAATCTTGGCAGTAACCGTGGGAGAGCAGTCTATCTCCCAGGTCACGCAGATGACAATATCTGGCGTGCAGCAGTTCTTTGCCAAGCTAAAACTAACCAAAACCCAGCTAATAATCGCAGACCCAATCCTTAAAGAAATCCATGCCCGCACGGGCTTTTTAATGGATGTTGGGCTAGACTACCTCACCCTTGGCCGCGCCGCAGGCTCGCTTTCTGGCGGAGAAGCCCAGCGCATCCGCCTTGCCACACAAATAGGCAGCGGCCTGGTTGGGGTGGTCTACATTCTAGACGAGCCCAGCATCGGCCTGCACCAGCGGGACAACGACCGCCTGCTAAAAACACTTCGCCATCTCACAGACATAGGCAACACCTTGATAGTGGTAGAGCATGATTCAGACACCATGCTGGCGTCAGATTTTATCGTAGATATCGGCCCAAAAGCCGGCGTACACGGCGGCGAAATCGTATTCGCAGGCCATGTGAAAGATATCGTCAACTGCGAGGCCAGTATCACCGGCATGTACCTTAGCGGCCGCGAGAAAATTGAAACCCCAGCGGAACGCCGCAAGGTAGACAAAAAACGCCTGCTAAAAATCACCGGCGCGGCAGAAAACAATCTAAAAAGCATATCCGTGGACATCCCCTTAGGGGTGCTAACCTGCGTAACTGGCGTAAGCGGCAGCGGCAAAAGCTCACTGGTTAACGAAATCCTATACAAGCGCCTGTCCCGCGACCTAAACCGCGCCAGAATCAAGCCTGGCCGCCACAAGGATATACAAGGCCTAGAGCATCTGGATAAAATCATCAACATAGACCAAAGCCCCATAGGCCGCACCCCACGCTCTAATCCAGCCACCTACACCGGGCTTTTCGACCTGGTGCGCGATGTTTTCTCACAAGTGCCAGAGGCCAAGGTGCGCGGCTACCAAAAAGGGCGCTTCAGCTTTAATGTGCGCGGCGGCCGCTGCGAAAGCTGTGCTGGCGACGGCATATTAAAGATAGAAATGCATTTCCTGCCAGATGTTTACGTCCCTTGTGAAGTATGCGGCGGCAAACGTTACAATCGGGAGACCCTAGAGGTAAAATACAAAAACAAAACCATAGCAGATGTGCTAGACATGACTGTTGAAGAAGCCTTAACATTCTTCGAAAGCCTGCCACGCCTGCGGGACAAGCTACAAACCCTGTACGATGTTGGCCTTAGCTACGTCAAGCTTGGCCAATCCTCCACTACCCTATCTGGCGGCGAAGCCCAGCGCGTAAAACTAGCAACAGAGCTATCCCGCCGCAGCACCGGCAAAACTCTATACGTACTAGATGAACCCACCACTGGCCTACACGCCGCAGACGTACACCGCCTAATAGGCATCCTACAAATGCTCACAGACGGCGGTAACACCATGGTAATAATCGAACACAACCTAGACGTGATAAAAACCGCAGACCATATAATAGACCTAGGCCCAGAAGGCGGCGGCGCAGGCGGCGAAATAGTAACCACCGGCACGCCAGAGGAAGTTGCCAAATGCAAAAAATCCTTCACGGGCAAGTTTTTGAAGGATGTGCTGTAAATAATAAAAACCGCCAGCGATGAAAATCGAATCATCCCTGGCGGTTTTTCTACACTTTCACGCTAAAACAAAAGCCGGAAGAAAATGCTTATTTTCTGCTTATGCTTTCATTACTTGCAATTCATTTAAAATATATTTCTTGCTAAATGCAATCAGCTGTTTCGTGTATTCCAAAGCTTCTTTATCAGGATCATAAATTCGTAAAGGCCAGCACGTGCAAACATTTGGCGCATTAAAATCTGTTTTTGGCATATTCGGGTGTTCATCACAAGTGCCATCTATACAAGTTTTTGCACAAATATAACTACAAACAAAATTTTTCAGGTCATCATTTTTCATTTCATTATAAAACTTCATATGTCTGGGTTGTTGGCGAAAAATCCAATTACCATTACATATTTTCAAAAAAGCTATTCTCTTGCCTTTAACATTCAAGCCCCATGAGTTTCCGGACACCCATGATATATTTATTTTATCCGCTCGAATAAAATCTATAATGTCCAAAAATAACTCAGTTTTTTTGTTGTCGAGAAAATCCGCAGCAACATCTTCGGGCTTTGGCTTAATCGATTTTTGGTTTTGGTAAATTGACATGTTCATTCTCCGCCTAAAACATAGCCACTATCTATCTTGGCTGTTATATCCATCTATATTGTCAATTTTATGCACCCATAAGTCCATCAGCTTTTTCACATTTTCTAATATTTCTGCGCCGGGGTCAAAAAATTCAAGTTCAGATGTACAGATATTTTCATAATTTTCCCCAAAAACTATAAAACCCTTGCCGGGTTCGTTGCCGCAACCGCAGGGATTCCCCTTAAAAACATTGCAGGTCTTGACGTGCGCCTTCGCAAATTCTTTCAAATCATCGTCAACCTGAAAGCCCTCGCAATCGCTGGCAGGAGCATCGCAGATAATCCAACAATCTTGCCAGAAAATAATAATACAAGTAAGCTGACCCTTATAGCCAAAGCGAACGCTGCCATCTTCATCGTTTAACGGTGTCATGCCTATGTCAAATAGATGTGCCACAAAGTCTTGCGCAACTTTTAACTTATCACCGCTCAGGACTTTTTTGAATTTGTCATTGATTTTAGTTTGCGTGTTGATATGTTCAGACATGATGAATCTCCTATTCCTATATACGAATTACGCATGCACCACAACTTGTCATAGTGCGCAAATGCGCTTTCTGTTTCAATTGCATCACAAAACTACTAATGGTTAGCGTGAACTGACACGCTATTCGGCACTATCTTTTTACTGTACTCCACCATTTTTTTAACATATTCCAGCGTTTTATCGTCCGGATTTGTAAATGCTATCGTGTGCTGAGAACAGACATTTTTAAGTTCTTTTCCAAAAACCGAAACATCAAATGAACCTGTACACCCCTCATGACAAACATCGCAAAAGTTCACGCATTCTTGAACGGCTGATTTGAAATTTTCATCAAAATCGCCGCTATAGTCACCGAACCAAAAATGAAATTGGATTTCATTGGGGTGAAACCATATCTTGCATAAATTTTTCCCATCGTAAGGAATTTTGACAGCATTTTTTTCGTAGGTGTCAGGCAATGCTGTCAGTTGATTATTTTTTAAGTAATCAACAAATTTTAATGCTGTTTCTTTTACTTCGCTACTCAAACATTCTTGGATTTTACTCTCTAAAGTTGCAGTAGTGTTTTCTAACATAGGTTATCCTCTCCTGATCGGCATCCAACGCTCAAATCGTGAACCGTACTTGGTTCTGCCCTCTATTTCTATTTGTGTAATGGGGCTATCCGGCGCATCATATCTCACATACCCCTCCGGCATTTGCACACCCTCTCGTAAAGAGTGTGTTTGTCCAATCCCGCAGTAATTTGATGTCAATGAATTGCCGAATGTATATAAGTCCTCATCGTCCGGCAACCATTCGTGAGTTACAACCAAATATTCACATGCAGGAAATTTTACAGCTGAATATCCCTCGGGGATTTTGTCTGCGCTGTCGACTATGTTTCCAACGAAATAGACCTGCTCGTTGTTTTTGTAATACCAAACAATGTGGCTGTACGGTGCCGTCTGCCCCGCTTTTTCGGCGATTTTGAAATATGTATCCCACACAACTCCAAAGTCTGTGCTTGGCGTAACGACTTGCTCGACACCCAAGAAAAGAAACTCGTCCTTAAACGATTGGAACAAAATGAGTGCCGGTTTTTTAGCACTCGCTTTTTCCAATACTTCATCCGCTTTACTTAACTCATCCACAGAAACTTTTTCCTTAATTCTATTTTCGGAAAAAGAAAGGGCGTTTACAAGTGAAAGCATGGAGTTGTCGCTTAACAGGTTGAGTTTTAAGTTGGCTTTTGCTTGCAGTTCGTCTACAAATTTTGTCAAAATCGCTTTGACGGTGGACATGGCTGTAATTTGCTCGTCAAGTTGGCTGATATTTTGGCTGAAAATATCAATCACTTCTGCGGCATCTTGATTGTTCAAAATGTCTTTAATTTGTTTCATTGGTATTTGCAATTTCCGCAAAATTACGATTTGTTGCAATCGCTTTATGTTTTCATCGTCATAAACACGGTAGGCATAATCATCTTTTCGTAAGCTCTGTATCAACCCGCTCCGCTCGTAATACCGCAGCATTTGCGCCGAAATGCCGAATGTTTTAGAAACTTTGCTAACAGTTTGGAGTTCCATGCGTTGCTCTCCTTTCATAATCTCACTATGGATTATAAAGGAGATAACGGTTATCGTGTCAAGGTTTCTTTAAAATTTTCTACGCAATGATCTATCTGTAATGTTTAATGCTTGTTCAAGTCGCAAGTCACCAGATATTCCCCCATTGCACCCCGCAGACACTCGCCATAACCGGCTCATTGTCGGCAATAAGCAGCATAAGCTCGGCCATCTTCATTTTAGATGATTTGTCTATGAAATTATGCATTCACAATCTCCCCGTCGGCCAGCTCGTACACCTTATCTGCCACGTCCATCAGCCCTGGGTCGTGGGTTGTCATCACTATCGTGGCGTTTTCGTATTCTATCAAATCTTTAAATATTTTTACCACCTGCAAGCCGGTGCTGGTGTCCAGCTCGGCAGTTGGTTCATCCGCGAAAATTACCTTTGGCTTATGAGCAATGGCCCGGGCAATAGCCACGCGCTGCTGCTCGCCGCCAGAAAGCTCTGCTGGCATATGGTTCATGCGGCCGCCTAGGCCTACTCTGTCTAGGCAGGCTTCTACGCGGCGGCGGCGTTCCCTTGCGGGGTAACCGCTTATCCGCAGGATAAATTCTACGTTCTCATATGCGGTCATCATGCCTACCAGCGCCACAGATTGGAACACGAAACCCATCTCGCTTTTGCGTACATAGTCGCGCTTGGCCTCGCTTAGCTTGGCCAAAGATGCGCCATTAAACACTATATCGCCCTCTGTTGGGTAGTCTAACGCCCCTAAGATATTCATTAGCGTGGTCTTGCCGCTGCCGCTTCGGCCTTTTAATATTGTCAATTTGCCCTCAGCCACGGTCAAATCAATACCCTTAAGCGCCCAAAACATGCCGCTGCTTCCCATTGGGAAACCTCTTTTTATACCGTTTGCTTCAAGGATTATACTCATGGCCGCTCACCTACAAAATAGACTTCCCCCGTGGGCAAAAACACGCGATTGGATACTAGCTCAATCTCGCTGCCCCTGGCTATATGGTCGTTGCCGCCCACCAAGAAACGCTCATCCCTTATGCTGCCCGCAGATTCCATGGTGATGAAAATATCGTAGCGGCCTTCCATGGGCGCAAGCACCGCCGTGCCATCTGTACGCAGCATTACATCATAGGCGGTCTCCACACGAATATCCACCACTCGCCCTATCGGCTGGCGCGAATGGCGGCGGTACATTACATCTCCAACTTCCACCGCGTCCACAATAAAATGCCTAATGCCAGCACCCTGCACCGTTACATAAAACCGCTCGTCTGCCCGTATTATCACGCCTATGCTGGGGGCCATCTGCCTGTACACAAACCCCGCCAGCACCGCCACAAAAGCCAGCACAATCAACAAATCCACCACGCTTACCCGCTTAAAGAGTCTACCTTTTTCGTCTATCATCTTGTCCTCCATTCTGCCATTGTAATACTAATATTAACCACCGTGAGCTGTGCCGCGTTGCGGGAAACAAACTGCTTTCCTTACGCCGGGCTTCCTGTCAAATCCAGTTGGTCGGATTTTCCGACCAACTGAAATTTTTCAAAATTACGGTTTTTGATTTCAAAAAATTTTTATTCTTAAGCTACATATGCTCTACGCTGGTGATAAACCCAAGCCCCGCAAAATCCACAGACCTTGCCGCAATCTCCTGGTTAACCCGCACCACATACTGCCCAATTTCCGTGGCATAATCCGTAACCACGGCCCAGGCCTCCACCACAATATAAGTGAACTCTAGCCCTTCAACCGCGCCGCGCCTTATTACATTATTGGCCTCATCTGGCGCATCTTCCAAAAACGGCAGCCCATAAGCATCAACCACATGCCCAATATTAAGCCCCCTAACGCTGTCAAAAACAACGCCCCCGGGCCTTATACCCTCATGAAAACCCTCCGGCCGTGCTGGCAGCTCTATAGTAAACCGTACCCGCTGCGCATTATCCGCAACAACCTGCTGCGGCGCAGAAAAAAGATACCCCGCCCAAACAACAAGCACAACTAAAATAACCAAAAGCACATCCACAGGGTTGATTAAACCGAACAACCTGTATTTTCTCATTTCTAAATCCTCCTTATTAAGGCCGCATAGGGCTTTGCCTCGCTTCAGCCCACCAACAACTCCCTATAAAGCCCGAAAGTCCTATCCACCATCTCTTCCACGGTAAAGCGGCTCTCGTACTCTTGCACCGCACCTTGCGCCAGCTTGTTGTACATCTCACCATCCTGACAAAGGCCGTTTATCGCCTTAGCCATGGCTGCCGGGTTGCACGTGGGTACTACCACGCCGTTCTTCCCGGTGGAAATCACATATGGGTTACCCCCATAATCCGTTACTATCGCGGGTTTGCCAATGCTCATTCCCTGCACCAGCGCCAAAGATGTGGCCTCTGTGCCAAAGGACGCAGATACCTGCGCATCCATCACGGCCAAAACTTCCTCCACTTCCTTGATAAAACCCAACAAACGTACATTTTTTATACCCTCAGCCGCTATCCTGGCCTCCAGTTCTGGGCGGAGTTCGCCCTCGCCAGCCATCAGCAGCAGAATATTCTGGTTAAAATCACGGGCCGCCGTTAGCATATCCCCCTGGCCCTTCACCTCTGTAAGCCGCGCAACCTGCGCCAGCACAAAGGCTTCCTGGGGTATGCCGTACTTTTCGCGCAGGGCGGTGCGTTCTTCCGGGGTAAACGCCCGCGGCTTTGGCATTCCGTTAAAAATCACATGGATTTTTTCCGGCCTTGTGCCCAGGGCAAGCTGATTATCCATGGCCGCCGGCGATACCGCAATAACCGCATCGCTAAGCCAGTTGGCCAACCGCCCCAGCGCTCGCTGTTTGAGGCTTGGGTCAAACACGCTATGCCTGGTATGCACCACCTTGCATTTGCCATAAAGTCGCGCCGCCAACCGTCCAGACATTGCCGCATGGGTATGCACGATATCCGGCTTGTAGGCCTCCATACACGTGCGCAAAGCCCTCACCGCCCTAAACGAAAACGATTTCTCTGCAAGGTACGGCAGCTCCACGCATTTCACCCCAGCCTCTTGCAAGGCCGGAATCAGCAGCGCCCCCTCTGGCAGCGCAACCTCCACTTCAAAACCATCCCGCGGCTTGGCCAGCAGCGCCAGCATCTGATGCCCCGCCCCGCCAATATTGCTATCAGAAAGAACATGCAGCACCCGAATCATGACACATCCCCCTCTGTAAAATTCGGCCGCGGGTCTAGCAAATTAGTCTCATCCGCATTATCACGAGCTTGCCCTCTGCTAATAGCGAAAGCAATGCCCAACCCCAAGAAAATATAAAAAACCAACTGCACACGGTAGTTGTAGAATACATAATCAAAAATCCCCTGGAACAAAAACCCGATAACAGCCGCAACCATGGCAGCCGCAATCACTTTATCGCCAAAATTTGTGCTACGGCGCAAAAAATTGGCCATCACCCTAAAGAAGCAGGCCAGCACGCCAATAAACACAACCAGCCCAACTATCCCTAGCTCCACAAACACCTGCATAAACAAGTTGTGGGTATGGGGCGAAACTATGGCTGCAAAGGCATAATAGGGGTACACCACATTATAGGCCTCAATCCCCTGCCCCAGGCCAATCATCCAAAAATCGCCCAAAATCCGCAACGAACCCTGCCATATAAATAGGCGAAACTCAGTGGAAGTATCCTGCAAATTAACAATAGAAACCAACCGCGCCACCACAGTGGCCGGCAGCACAAATGGCAACGCCAGCAAGGCCGGAATAAACGCCACAATCAGCCGTTTCTCAATAATCAGCACAAAAACCCCGGCGGCCAGCGCCAGTGACAAATAGCAGCCACGAGACAGAGTTAGCAGCAAATTAACCACCAAAAGCCCCGTAATCCCCATGGCGCAAAGCTTATAAAATGGCTTTTTCGCATAAATCACACATGCCCCAGCTAAGGGAATGGCCAGCAGCAAATAAGTGCCAAAAACATTAGGGTTGCCAAAAGTAGAAGACACCCTAGATTGCCCGGCAAAAAGCTCTTGGTCAAGCCAAATACCAGAGCCATACCCCGCAACCCACTGATAAAAACCCCAAACCCCAGTGCAGGCCGCACCCATTAAAAATGCAAAAAACATAAAATCTACACTGCGGCGGGTCTTACAACAAGCCACAACCAGCAGCAAACTGGACATAAACACGCTAATTAAAGCCGCAACACGTATGCTAGACCCCGGAGTAAGGGAAATAAATCCGATAAAAATATTTAACCCAATAAAAACAAGCAAAAAAACCGCCTGATTATCAACAACAAACCGGCGGCTAAGTAGCGCAAAAACCAAAACTATCACAAGAGCCCCAGCCAGCGCCATAGTAGGTAGCAGCGGCGCAGCAAATACAACCATCAGCAGCCCCAATGAAGGCAAAGCAAACAGCGCCCATTGCAGCAGGCTGTTAAACCCAGCATTGGCGCCAGGCTGCGGTATAGGCACATCGGCACCATCTGCCACTGTGTTTATCGCAAAGCTGCCACGGCATAAATTAGACAGCCATCTAGGCCATTCCTCTGGCGAAACAAATGGCTTTGGCAGGCCGTTAAGCAGCTTATCCGCAGCTTTCGCAAATATACTGCCCTTCAGCTTCTGTTCCTGGTGAGCATCATCCCCCACAAAAAACCCGGCAATAAAACTGCCGCCACAAAGCCGCTTTACAAAGTCAAAAACCCATACCAAAGCACGGAAGAACAAGCTCCCGTCCATCCAGTTGGATACCCCAGCCCATATTGAGCCAAGTTTAGCCGACAATGTTATACCCGCCTTTTATCATAAGCCATGAATCCGTTACAAAACTGATTCCGCGCCCGTCACTGCGCGGCACAAGCATCAGATTATTATGTGGAATCGTCTCGCCGTTGGATACATCCACCCCAGCGGTGATATTCACCATGCCGTCCGGCCCAGAAATAGCAATGCCATTGCCACTACGCAGGATAAACTCCACCCCAGCCTCTGCAATAAGGATACGCCCCGCAGGCACAAACAGCGCCTCGAACGGCACTACTTCCCCTGCGCCGCCATGCATGGCCACCCGCAGCATATCTCCATAAACTTCTTCAAAAAATATCATCACATCTTGAAAAAGCATTTCCCTATCACTTAGGGTTATGGGCTGGCCAGGCTCTGCAGGAGGCGGGAAAGCCACTCCCCCGCCAGAAATCTGCGCCCGAAGCGCCTCTAACTCTGCCGTAACCTGGGCAATCCTATCATCTACATAACGCCTTGTAACCAGCGGGTCTGTAATATCCCCGGGCTGCGCGGTAACCGTAGTATACAAATACCCCATTGAAACCACCGCAATACAAAGCGCCAACACTGCCGCTATGCTTCTCTTTTTCATATTTTGTCATCCCTTCGTAGTCAAAACCTTGGGGCGTAGCCCCAAACCCCTTCCGCTTTTTGAAAAAAGCTTGGCAAAAACTTTAACATTGGTGTTTTTGCAGATACTTGTGGTTTCAGTTGGTCGCAATTTGCGACCAACTGAATTGCATAGCCTGCTACCCAAAAATTAAAGTTTTTTGAGGTGCCTGAAGCAGAGCCTCTGACGGTCTTATTTTTATATATCAACGGGTTCCTCCGCTAATGACATTAATATTTCTTTCATTTCTTGCGCTGTTTTTGCTTGGTTAATTTGGTGGCGGGCTTCGGCAGAACCGGGCATGCCTTTTGTGTACCAGGATAGATGCTTGCGCATTTCGTATGGTTGGGTTTGGGGGCACTCTGCTACCATTTGCAGGTGTTTTAGGGCCGTGGCGATTATTTCGGCGTGGGATGGCGGTGGGGGTAGCTGACCTGTTTGTAGCAGGGTTAGGCTGCGGCTAAAAAGCCAAGGGTTACCCATTGCGCCGCGGGCTAACATTATGCCGTCGCAGCCGGTTTCGGCTAGGCGGCTGGCTGCATCTTGCGGGGTGTAAATGTCGCCGTTGCCTACTACAGGTATTTTTACGGCGGCCTTTACTTCGCGGATTATGTTCCAGTCTGCAAGCCCCATGTACAGCTGGTCACGGGTGCGGCCGTGTACGGCTATTGCCGCCGCGCCAGAAGCCTCGGCTATTTTTGCCATTTCTACAGCATTGGCGGTGCTGGGGGTGAAACCCCTGCGGATTTTCACGGTTACGGGGCGGTTGGAAGCCCTCACCGCCGCAGAGATTATCCGCCCAGCTAGGGCCGGGTCTTTCATAAGTGCCGCCCCCTCGCCGTTTTTCACGATTTTTGGCATGGGGCAGCCCATGTTTATATCAACTATGTCAAACTCGGCCGGGCCAAGTATTTTTATCGCTTCTGCTATTGTTTCCGGCTCGCTGCCGAAGAATTGCACTGAAAACGGCCGCAGCTTTGGCGGGTTTTCCATCAGCCTAGCCGTATTCTTGTTGCCATATACAATACTCTTAGCGCTAACCATCTCGGAAACCGTAAGCCCCGCGCCAAAATCATGCACAATCTCCCGAAAAAATTTATCCGTAACCCCTGCCATAGGGGCCATAATCAGGTTATTTCTTAGCTCAAGGCTACCAATCTTCATACCAACATCCAATATTAAAGTTTTTGCCCCGCTTTTTTCAAAAAGCGGGTGGAGGTGTCGGAGGCGAAGCCTCTGACGATTTTTCCTCTGGCGGTTTTTCCAATGATATCCTACCCAGTTTCCCGCCCCTAAACTCGTCGGTTATTATTATTGCGGCACGTTCTATGTCTATTATGCCGCCCTTCATTTTGAAGCCGCGAGCTGCGCCTATTTCGGTTAGGATTTCCCGAGGGGGCATTGGGGGGGTTAGGTCGGTTTTGTAGCGTTTGCTTAGTATTTGTGGGTCTATTTCCATTAGCATTTTTATTAGGTGTTCGCAGAGTGTGATTTTGTCTAGTATGTTGTCGGATACTGCGCCGGTTACAGCCAGGCGCAAGCCCACCATTTGGTCTTCAAATTTTGGCCATAACACGCCTGGGGTGTCCATTAAGTCGAAGGAATTGTCTATTTTTATCCATTGGCGGCCGCGGGTAACGCCCGGGCGGTCTGCGGTGATGGTGCTTGCCCGGCCAGCCAGCTGGTTTATGAATGTGGATTTACCCACGTTTGGGATACCTACAATCATGGCGCGTATTGGAATGTTAACCCGGCCGCGCTTTAGCTGCTGCTGTGATTTTGGGCGCATTATCTCTTGTAGCTTGGCGGCCATGCGGCCTGTGCCGCCTTTTTTCTTGTCGTTGTCTTTAGCGTTCACCGCCAATGCAAAAAAGCCCAGTTGCCGGAAATATTCCTCCCACTGAGCTGTAGTATCTGGGTCTGCAAGGTCTGCTTTGTTCAGCACCAGCACGCGGCGTTTATCCTTAGCTAATGTGTCAAGGTCTGGATTGCGGCTAGACATGGGCACCCTGGCGTCAAGCAGCTCTACCACCACATCTACCAATTTCATTTGGGTGACTAGCATTCGCTTGGTTTTGGTCATATGACCTGGGTACCACTGTATATCCATCAACCTGTCATTGTCCATTGCTGCCCACCCGCCCAAGAGAGCCTAGCGGCCATATGCGCACCAGCACCTTGCCCAGCATATCCCCTTCTGGGATTGTGCCTACAGATGTGAAGCGGCTGTCTTTGCTTTGGTTGCGGTTGTCGCCCAGCACGAAGAAATGCCCTTCTGGCACTGCTTCTGTAGGGAAGCTGATATTGCCTATGGCTAGAACTTCAATTCCTGTGAAATCGTCGTCCATGGGTTGGTCATTCACGTAGAATATGCCATTGCGTAGGTCTATAATATCTCCGGGTACGCCAACAACCCGTTTGATATACATTTCAGACGGGTTGCCCTGATACGGAAAAGCTACGATATCGCCTGCCCTGGGGCTAATAAACCAGTAAGAAAGGCGGTTTAGCACAACCATATCACCATGTTGAAGGGTTGGCTCCATAGAATTGCCCACAACTGAGGCAGTTCTAAACAGGAAAGTCCGCATCACAAAGAAGAGTATAACTGCCAACAAAATTGTCGCCAGCCATTCCGCCAGGCCACGCAAAAACGGGTTACTAATGCGGCTTAACATATATTAAGCGTCCTTTTTTGCTTTCGTGAAAATTGCCTCTTTAACCTTGGCAGCTTTACCAATCCTATCCCTAAGGTAGAATAGTTTTGCGCGGCGCACAATACCACGGCGCACAACTTCTACTCTATCCACCCTTGGTGAATGAAGCGGCCATGTTTTTTCTACGCCAATACCGCCAGAAAGCCTACGCACGGTGAAAGTCTCACGAGGGCCGCCGCCTTGACGCTTTAGCACTACACCTTCAAACACCTGGATTCTTTCCTTTGTGCCTTCTACGATTTTGCCGTACACCTTAACAGTGTCGCCGATGTTGAACGCTGGCACTTCTGATTTAAGCTGCGCCTGTTCAATTTCTCTAATTTTAGAATGCATTGCTTGTTGCCTCCTACTGTATTATGACAAGACAATGGGCTTTGCCCACACCCACCAGCTTTTTTACTAAAGCGCGAAAAAAGCTGGGCAAAAACTTCAAAGTTTTATTTTGCTTTTTGCTTAGGCTAGGGTATTATACACATCATTGACTTAATCGTCAAATTTTGTCTGGGGTGATTTTTATGGTACAGCTAAACAACGATTGGGATGAGATTTTGGCCGGGGAATTTGAGAAAGATTACTACCTTCAGCTGCGGGAATTTTTGAAGAATGAGTACCGAAGCCTAACGGTTTACCCAGGGATGTTTGATATTTTTAATGCGCTTAAGCTTACATCTTTTGGGGATGTTAAGGTGGTGATTGTGGGACAAGACCCTTATATTAACCCTGGCGAAGCCCATGGGCTGGCTTTTTCTGTGCTGCCTGGGGCAAAAACGCCCCCTTCTTTGCAGAATATTTTTAAGGAACTGGCCACGGATATTGGATGTACTCTGCCAAATAATGGGCATCTTGTGCATTGGGCAAACCAAGGCGTGTTATTGCTAAACAATGTGCTAACCGTGCGGGCAAAAGCCAGCCGTAGCCATGCCGGTCGCGGCTGGGAAATTTTCACAGCCGCCGTGCTAGAAAAACTAAACCAGCGGAAAAAACCACTAGTGGCCATGCTTTGGGGCAACGATGCCAAAGCCAAGGGACAGATTTTTAACAACCCGCAGCATCTGGTGCTACAGGCGGCGCATCCTAGCCCGCTGGCAGGCGGGAAATTTTTTGGGTGCAGGCATTTCTCCCGGGCTAATGAGTTCCTGGCCGGGCATGGAATTGATGGGATAGACTGGCAGATTCCTAATGTTTAACACTCATCTGCGGTTTCATAGTCGCTCCATCCGCTTTTTAAAAAACGTGACAAAAACTTCAGCATTAGGATATAAACATATCCCTTTGCTGGAGTTTTTTTCTGCATAACTACGCCGAAACCCGGCAAGAATAACGAGGATTGTATTTCATTAACCGGAGACAACGTTCGGCAGAAGCGATTTCAACTTATTACAATCTGTAATAAGTTGAAATCGCCGGATAGGATGCCAGAACCGTTTCAGCCACCAGCTTTGAATCAGGCTGCGAGACGCATACGAAAGCACATGCCTGTATTTTAACGGAGTCGCCCTCCGCATAAGAGAAAGGGGGTTTTATATATGCGCCAAAAATTTAAGACTGTAATTTTGCTTTTCATATCCGTGGCCATCGGGTTTATTGTTGGCAATGCGGCATTTCTTATGCGGTTACCCAGCACCATTCGGCTTGTGGAATTTACCACCCACACATTGGATATTGGCCTGCCTCTTTCTGCCACTTTTAGCAGCGAAACCATGGCCGTAGCTAAGGTAAATGATTATTCCATAAGCGACGGGCCGCGCCTGCGTCTGTCTGGGCCGGTGATGCTGCACACCCAGGGGCAAGGCTACGCAGAAATGACCATAGAAGCCTTTGGGCTGCCGCTGCGCAGGGTGCTTTTGAATGTAGTGCCAGAAACCAAGGTAGTTCCGCTGGGTACTGCCATTGGCGTGCGTATAAACACAGACGGCGTGATGGTGCTGGGCACAAGTAGCTTCCCCGGCACAGACGGCGAAACCCATCGCCCATCCGATGAAATATTGCGCGGTGGAGATTTAATAATCTCCGCAGACGGCGTGGAAATTAAAACCAAAGAAGCCCTAAGCGAACATGTGGCAAACAGCGTAGCCTGCGTAGTTTTTACCCTGCTCCGCGACGATATTGAAATAGAAGTAACAGTATCCCCCGAAGAAGCCGCCAACGACAACACGCGCCGTATTGGAGCATGGGTGCGGGATTCCACAAAGGGCATAGGCACGCTAACATTTTATAACCCCGCAAACGGCAGCTTTGGCGCACTTGGCCATGGTATAGTAGATGTGGATACAAAACGCCTAATGAGCGTACAAAGCGGCATAATAATGCCCTCCACCGTAACCAGCGTAAAACGCGGCGCAAGGGGCGCCCCGGGTGAGCTAGAAGGCAGCGTAAACACCAACCAAACCATAGGGGTTGTAACAAAAAACTGCCCCAGCGGCATCTACGGCAAGCTAGACTACGGGGCAGTGTCCACAGGCCGCGCCCCCATGCCCATAGCCCTACGTAGCCAAATACAAGAAGGGCCCGCTACAATCCTTACGAATGTAGCAGGCACCAAAGTACAAGAATTTGAAATAACAATAGAAAACGTAAACCGCTTCACCACAGACGAAACAAAAGGCATGGTAATACGCATCACAGATCCCACCCTACTAAAAATCACCGGCGGCATAGTACAAGGCATGAGCGGCAGCCCAATCCTACAAGACGGCAGGGTAATTGGGGCTGTCACCCATGTGTTTGTACAAGACCCCACCAAAGGATATGGGATTTTTATCGAAAATATGGTGGGGGAAGCGGCATCTAGCTAGGAAACAAGGGGCAAAATCTCTGAAAAACAAGCAATTTCTTTAAACGGAACAACATCCGTATCGTTTCTAAGCCTATTTGGATTAAACCAAACCCCATTCATGCCGGCCTTTTGGCTGCCACCCACATCATTCGCCAGGTTGTCCCCTACAAATAATGCTTCTTTGGGCTGTATGCCCAACTTTTGTATCGCCATTTCAAAAATCCGCAAATCGGGCTTTTTTGCCCCAACATCATCGGATATTAGTATCACGTCAAAAATCTTATCAAGCCCTGTTTTTTCTATCTTAGCCCTCTGCATTTGGCTTGACCCGTTTGTGATTATTGCCGTTTTCACACTGGAAACTATTATTTTTATCGTGGCAAGGGCAGTCTCGTCCATCAAAAAACAATCCGAAAAATGCGCGCCCCAAAAGGCATAGATTTCCGTAGATGGTATCCTATAATCAGGCCGGAAATCGTCAAACAGGCGATTTAATGCCGTCACCTTGCTGCTATATCCGTTGTTATCATATTTTCGAAAGCTTTGCAGCATTTCATCCGTAGCTTTATTTGAATAACATTCTCTTGCAATAATAGAAAACATGGCGTCAGCCGCCTTGCTTCTGTCAAGCAAGGTGTCGTCTAAATCGAACATCACAGCTTTGAACATGTTTGCACTCACCTCATCCTTCAAGCCTGTTCCACGCATCCTTGGCGGAATTTCAGCAGTTTTCATTTCTAGAAAGCTGCCCCTTGTTTAACTCTAAGTTTAACTATTGCGTCACGCCATTTCCTGTGCGTACACTACCGCGCGGCCCAGCCAAACGACCGTTTAACAGCTTCCTGCCAGCCTTCCACCAGCTCTGTCCGCTCTGCTTCTGGCATTTTCGGCGAGAACATTTTGTCTGCGCTTACGTTCTGGCGGATATCGTCTTTGTTTTGGTAGAAGCCCACCGCTAGCCCGGCCAGGTACACAGCACCCAGGGCGGTGCTTTCTATTATTTTTGGCCGCACTACTTCTACGCCCAAAATATCTGACTGGAATTGCATGAGGAAATCATTGGCAGATGCGCCGCCGTCTACTTTTATGGACTTTAGCAGCCCGCCGGCGTCGGCCTCCATGGCCTTTATTACATCGTAGCTTTGGTAGGCCAGGGATTCTAGCGTGGCCCGCACAAAATGCTCTTTCTCCACGCCGCGGGTCAGCCCTACCACTATGCCACGGGCGTATTGGTCCCAATAGGGCGCGCCTAGGCCTACAAAGGCCGGCACTACATACACGCCCTTAGAATCTTCAACTTTTTTCGCGTAAATTTCTGTAAATTCTGCGCTGTCTATCATGCGAAGGCCGTCGCGTAGCCATTGCACTGCCGCCCCAGCTATAAAAACACTGCCTTCTAAGGCGTATTCCACCGCTGGGGTTTCGCCCTCGCCATGAAGGCCCCAGGCTATGGTGGTTAGCAGGCCATGTGTGGAGTTTATCGCCTTTTGCCCGGTGTTCATCAAAATGAAGCAGCCGGTGCCGTAGGTATTTTTCACCATGCCTTCTTCAAAGCAGCATTGCCCAAACAGCGCCGCTTGCTGGTCGCCTGCTATCCCGGCAATTTTTATCCCGCCGCCTAGCATGGCCTGATCTGTTTCGCCAAAAACATGGCTAGACGGCCGCACCACTGGTAGCATATTCCGCGGGATGCCTAGCTCTTGCAGAATCTCGTCATCCCAGTCTAGGCTGTGTATGTTAAACAGCATGGTCCGTGACGCATTGCTGTAATCCGTTGCATGAACCTTACCCTTGGTTAAATTCCAAACAAGCCAAGAATCCACCGTGCCAAACAGTAAATCGCCATTTTCCGCGGCCTCCCGCGCACCAGGCACATTCTCCAAGACCCAGCGCACCTTAGTGCCAGAAAAATACGCATCCACAATCAGCCCGGTTTTGGCCTTTATCACCTCGCCAAACCCGCTTTCCTTCAGGCTGTCGCAATATTCTGCCGTGCGCCTGCATTGCCACACAATCGCATTATAAACTGGCTTGCCCGTATTTTTATCCCACACCACCGTGGTCTCACGCTGGTTGGTTATCCCAATGGCCGCAATATTCCCCGCATCCACACCAATTTTCGCCTTGGCCTCTATAGCCACCGAAATTTGGCTAGACCAAATCTCCATCGGGTCATGCTCCACCCAGCCCGGCTGCGGAAAAATCTGCCCAAACTCCTTCTGGGCGACGCTGTGTATATTCCCGGCCTTGTCAAACAAAATCGCCCGGGAACTGGTCGTGCCTTGGTCTAGCGCCATGAGATATTTCATTGCGAATCCTCCTTTATTTAGAACCGTCAAAACTTTGATTTTAGAGTTGCGCCTTGCGTTGAAATTCAGTTGGTCGGATTTTCCGACCAACTGAATTTTTTCACCACTGTGAGGTTTGTTATTTTTTTGAGGGATGGCGAGCTTTGCAGCCTAGGCATTTGGGTTGCACCGAAGCATATTGCCGTCCGCCGTTTTAAGGTTAAAGTTCATTCCGTAGCAGGTTCTCCTCTATCCACCTGGCCACACCGTCATTCTCGTTGGTATCACAAATTTGATTTGCCACTTGTTTTGTTTCATCCTGGGCATTTGCCATAGCCACGCCAACCCCGCAATATTGCAGCAAATCTATGTCGTTTAAATCATCACCAAAGCCCGCTATTTCTGCCGGTTTTATCCCCCAATAACCGGCCACGGCCGCCACAGCCTTAGATTTCACCGCCTCTTCACGGGCAATCAAGGCCATGCCATCCTTAAAAACTATCATGTGGTAATTTTCCGGCAAATTGTTTTCAAAAAACTCTATCTCCTGCGCCGTTTTAGCAGAAGAAAATATAATATGCGGCTCGAAGTCAAGCTTGTTAAAATCCGCAATTTCGCCATCTAAGTAACCTGTAGCCTCTCGCAGGTTAAAATTTGCCAGATGCCTGTCACCCCTGCTGGCCACTATATACATCCCGGCATTTTCTGCGGTGGTTAACAGCTTCCGCGCTTGGGCAATGGGCATGGGCTTGTGGTAAATCCTCTCATCACCCACAAAAGCCACAGCCCCGTTGGATAAAACTTCCCCATCAAACAGCTCCCTAGGGATTTGCCTATAACTGCTTCGCCCCGTAGCAAAAACCAGCTTAATCCCCTTCTCTCGGCATCTTCTAAACACATCACGAGTATAATCAGACACCGTCTTATCATCCCGCAAAAACGTTCCGTCTAGGTCTGTTACTATCATTTTAATGCCCATATGTTCCCCCTATCACAAAAAGTTAAAGTTTTTTGATAAAACTTTTTTTCAAAAAGGTTTTTGGAGGTGTCGGAGGCAAAGCCTCTGACGGTCTTATCATGTTGGCGGCCTTATCACATTAACAGTTTCTCAACCTCCGCCAACACTGCTGTCTCGGCCTCGTCTACTGTCACTTTTTTTAATATTTCGCCTTTACGGAAAATTGCTGCTACGCCTTTGCCGCAGGCGACCCCTACGTCGGCTTCCCTGGCTTCGCCGGGGCCGTTTACTACGCAACCCATTACTGCTACGGTTATGGGTTTTTCTACATGCAGCAGCCTCTCTTCAATGCTTTCGGCAATTCTGCTTACGTCAAATTCTGTGCGGCCGCATGTTGGGCAGGCGATTATTTTTGCGCCAAAACGGCGAAGCCCCATGGCTTGCAAAATTTCACGGGCGGCGCGGATTTCCTGCACCGGGTCGCCAGACAGGCTTACCCTTATGGTATCCCCCAGCCCCAAATTGAGTAGTGCACCAAGCCCCGCCGCAGAGCGAATAGCCCCGTGATAAGGCGTTCCCGCCTCTGTTATACCAATATGTAGCGGGTAATCTATCCGCTGTGCCAAAATTTTATGGGAATCTATCACCAGCGGCACGCTGCTAGCCTTTACAGAAACCACGATATCATTAAAACCGCATTTTTCCAGCATGGCGATATTGGCCAAGGCGCTTTCTGCCAGGGCCTCTGCTGTCACGCCGCCGTATTTATGTAGCAAATCCTTCTCCAGCGAGCCACCATTAACCCCAACCCGAATGGGCAGGCCGTTTGCCTTTGCAGCAAGCGCCACCTGCCGTACACGTTCCTCGCCGCCTATGTTGCCGGGGTTAATCCGTAGCTTGTCCGCGCCATTTCTTACAGCCTCGATAGCCAGCCTATAATCAAAATGGATATCTGCCACCAGGGGCAGGCTTATTTGCTGCTTTATTTTAACAATCGCCTCTGCGGCTTCCATGTCTGGCACGGCCACCCGCACTATTTCGCAACCGGCGGCAGCTAGGGCGTTAATTTGCGCTACCGTGGCGGCCACATCGCGGGTGTCCGTATTGGTCATGGATTGGATTTTTATGCTATGGCCGCCGCCTATTGGCACGCCGCCAATGTGCACCACTTTTGTTTTCATCAAACTGCCCCTTCCTGCAATTATTGCAGAAGATTCGCGATATCCCTGTACGCAATAAAAATACCAAGCGCAATAAGCAGTACCATGCCCACAAAATGCACAAGGTTTTCTTTCTCCTGTGGAACAGGCTTGCGCCGTACGGCTTCAATCATCAAAAACACCAGCTTAGACCCATCCAGCGCCGGTATGGGCAGCAGGTTCATCACACCCAAAGCCACATTAATAACCCCAAGCAGCGACAGCATCACAAGAAAAGTATCCATCATGCTTTCGGCAGACACTTCCTGGTAAATATCAGTAACAACCCCGGCCATGCCAATAGGCCCCATCACGCCGCCACCTTCCGGCACTGGCTGGCGGGTAACAAACCGCGACAACAACCTAAACGGCGCAGAAACATTAAACATAACATTGTCGGCAGAATTAACCAGGCTGCCCCAAACGCCAACCCTCTCAAAACGGTCACCGTCTCGCATCTCGTCCAAAAGCCCAACCGCCCTATGGGGGACAAACCCAATAACATACCTGCCATCAGTAGCAACCGCCGGTGTTATATTAAGGTTAACCCTTTGCCCATCACGTATAACTCTTACATCTATGGGTTGCCCGCCGTACATATCTAAAGTAAGCTGCAAATTGCTCCACAACCGCACCCCAGTGCCATTAAAATGCGTAATCCTATCCCCAACCATAAGCCCGCTTTCATAAGCAGGGGAACCCTCTGCAACCATATACACCCGCGGAATCGTATAACCCACCAGCAGCGCCAGCACAAAAAACACCACAAATGCCATGATAAAATTAAACAACGAGCCGCCAAGCATAAAAAGCCCCCGCTGCAAAATCGTCTTATTATTTAAGGCCTCTTGGTCGCCCTCTACGCCTTCTTCCTCGCCGCGCACGGCACAAAAGCCGCCAATAGGCAGCGCCCGCAGGGAAAACACCGTTACATCATCCTCGCCGGGGATGGCATTTAAAGCCTGCTTGCGCCCCCTGAACGAAAACAACTTTGGCCCCATACCCATGGCAAATTCCTTCACAAAAACCCCAGCACGCCTGGCCATAAGGAAATGCCCAAGCTCATGAATGAAAATCACCAGCCCAAGTATAATAATAAAAATCAAAATAGGTACAAGATTACCCAACAAAATCACCTGTTTCTAATAGACTTCTTTCGAAATTAGGCTTTTAATTTCGAAAAAGTTTCATTTTCAATCTTTTGCTTCTTCCGAAATCACGTTTTCTGTGATTTCGGAAGAACTTTAATAAATTCGTCTGCCCAGGCCTCTGCCTCCCAGATATCTTGGGCACAGGCAGCAGGTTTTACAGTATATGCCCCAAATGCACGGGCTATTATATCTGAAATGCCATAAAAGCTAATTTTCTCTTCTAAAAACTGCGACACGGCCCATTCGTTTATATAATTCATCACCGCGGGCAAAGTGCCGCCCGCCTTCGCGGCATAAACCGCCAAAGCCAAACATGGAAATTTATCCATATCCACCGGCTCGAAGGTTAATTCGCCACAGGCCAGTAAATCCAGCCGAGGGAAATCATTTATTATCCTATCTGGCGCGGTAAGGGCGTATTGGATTGGCAGCCGCATATCCACTGGCCCCATTTGCGCCATCATTGCGCCGTCTGTAAACTGCACCATAGAATGTATGATGCTTTGGGGATGGATTACCACTTCAATTTTATCCACTGGCATGCTATACAGCCACATGGCTTCTATCAGTTCAAGGCCTTTGTTCATCAACGTGGCACTGTCTATCGTGATTTTAGGCCCCATGCCCCAGTTAGGGTGCTTCAAGGCCTGTACCTGCCGGGCGGCGGCAATTTTATCCTTATCCCATTTGCGAAAAGGCCCACCAGATGCTGTTAAAACAATCTTCTCTACCGCAGGCAGCGGGTTGCCCTGCAGGCATTGCAATATGGCAGAATGTTCGCTGTCTATTGGGGTTATACACACGCCCATTTTTTTTGCAAAGGGCATTACTATTGCCCCTGCTGTCACTAATGTTTCTTTATTTGCAATGGCTACATGTTTACCGGCATTTATCGCTGCCAGAGTTGGGGCAAGCCCCACGCGGCCCACGAGGGCGTTAACCACTACAGAGGCGTCTGTTTGGGCTGCACATTTTTCTAGGCCGGTTGCCCCGGTTAAAATTTCGCAGGGGAAATCAATTAGGCCTGCCAGCTCGTTCTGCCGCGCTTCATCTGGCACACAAATATAGCCCGGGCGGAACTCTTGTGCCAACTTTGCCAACAACTTTATATTATTGTTGCCAGTTAATGCCGTTACTTTTGCCCAGGGCATGGCCTGGCGCAGCACATCCAATGTTTGTGTGCCTATAGACCCGGTAGCCCCAAGCAGCGCCACCTTTAAACCTGTCATAGTAGCATCCATATCATCACAGTCATAACCATGTAAACCACCGGCGCAACCATCATAATGCTATCAAGCCTATCAAGCACACCACCATGGCCAGGGAACACATTGCCAAAATCTTTAATCTCTGTTCGCCGCTTTATAGCCGAAGCCGCCATATCACCAACCACGCAGAAAAACGCCCCTGCTACAGCAATAAGCACCGCAATAAGCATGATATACTCCGGCGCATCTACCGCAAACCGCGAAATGAAAAACCCATACAAAAACCCAACCAAGGCCGCCCCCAGCACCCCTCCAATAATCCCCTCAACGGATTTTGAAGGGCTGGGCGTACCCACAAGTTTATGCTTGCCCAAAGTAACACCCGCCAAATAAGCAAATGTATCTGTGCCAAAAGCCGTAGCAAAAATGAGCCATACATAGTATTGCCCCATTTCATGCTCCCGAACCAGCACAATAAACGACAACAGAAACGGCACATACAAAAAGCCGTACACCACAGCAATCACATCTGCCAAGGGCAGCTTATTGAAGAATATAACCAAACAAGTTTGCACCACGATAATAAAAAACGTTAACGCAATAAGTAATAATTGCCCCACACCAAAAAAATAAACAACACAAAAGTAGACCACAGTAAAAGCATACCCCACCCAATGGATGGGTTTATCGCCCTTTGATATGGCAGAATACAATTCTCGCAGCCCGGTTAGCGCCAGAAGCCCACAAGCCGCCAGAAGCAGAACTCCCCCCATATGCACAACTAACAGCACAAGGGGGAGGCCTATTATTGTTGTAAGGACGCGTTTAATCATACGGTCATTATTTCTTTGGTTTTTGCTTCCACTTTTTTGTCAAGCTCGGCAATGTTTTTGTCTGTTAAGTCTTGCGTTTCTTTTTCTAGGTTCTTTAAATCATCCTCGGTGAGATCGCCTTTTTTCTCGGATTTTTTGAAAGCGTCCATTGCGTCGCGGCGGATGTTTCTTATAGCGACTTTTGCGTCTTCGCCTTTTTTCTTTACATCTTTGGCTAGCTGCTTGCGCCGTTCTTCTGTAAGCTCTGGGAAGGTGAGACGGATTACTTTTCCGTCGTTGGATGGATTTAGCCCTAGGTCACTGGCCTGGATGGCTTTTTCAATATCTTTTAGGATATTTGCTTCCCATGGGGCAATCTGCAACAGCCTTGCCTCTGGCACGGTGATATTACCCACTTGGCTAAGTGGCGTATCTGTGCCGTAGTAGTTTATAGTAAGTTTGTCAAGCACCCTTGGATTGGCGCGGCCTACCCGTATTGCCTCGAAATCTTCCTCCAATACGGAGATGGTTTTTTTCATGCGACTTTCAAATTCCTTTGTGTTAGTCATAAAATTTATCCTCCTTATCCACATGGATGTATGTGCCTTTTAAGCTACCCGTTGCCGGGAATTTTGCCGCTTCTATTATGCTGTTTGGCTGGTTTAACCCAAACATATAGGCTGGCATTTTTGCATCTTTAGATAAGTGCAGCGCAGCCAAATCTGCCGCTTGTAGGCTTTTGGTTATTGCTGTATTGTAATTTAGCACCTCGTATTTACGGGCACTTGGGTTATGCTTTGGTTCGCTGTCGTACACGCCATCTATGCTTTTGGCGTATAGGGCGCAATCCGCTTCTAGTTCCGCCGCGCGCAGGGCTGTTACCGTGTCTGTAGAAAACATTGGATGCCCTATGCCTGCGGCGTTTATCAAAACAATTCCGTTATACATCCATTCCAGCGCATGGTCCTTGTCGTACACGGTGGTAATATTCCCCACCGGCATTGGCGTAAGTACCCGCGACTTTTGCCCCTGGCGTTTGAAGGCTTCTTCTAGGTAAACTGCGTTCATTATGGTGGCTAGCATTCCCATTTGGTCTGCTTTTACCCTGTCCATATCTGGCCTGGCTTGTAGCCCCCGCCAGATATTTCCACCGCCAACTACTAGGGCTACTTCCGTTCCCGCTTGCATTACTGTTATAATTTGTTTTACTATTGCATCAACCACAGAATCATTGTAGCCGCTTTCGCTGTTGGCCGAGCCTATGGCCTCGCCGCTTAGTTTAATTACAACTCTCTTTAGCACTGTAACACCTCATTCTAATGGGGGCTTGCCCCAAACCCCGCAGCCCGTTTGCGCTTCATGGGCGGCTCGTCGCCTGCGGGTGTGCACTGCATGCACAAATATTTTTTTGCTGCGTCTTAGAATTTGTCCACAAAAAATATAACATAAACATTGGAGAAAGGGTAGCCCAAAATGGAACAATCCAAAGGTAATATTCATGATGATTTAAAATCTGGCAAATTGCATAATTTATATCTGCTGTTTGGCCAGGAGAATTTTCTTGTGCGGCATTATTCTAAAGCTATAGAAAAAGCCATACCTGGCGCGCAAAAAGACAGCTATGACGCCAGCACACCCGCCCATGAAATTATCATGGCGGCAGAAACTTTGCCCTTTTTCATGGGAGAATCTGAAAAACGAGTCATTTATGTAAATGATTCGAAGCTATTTACTTCGGGCAGGAAGGCAGATTCCGAGGCTATGGCGGCCTTTTTGCCAAATATCCCGCCAGACACTATTTTGGTATTCGTAGAAGCAGATGTGGACCGCCGCAGCAAGCTATACAAAACCGCCGTAAAACACGGCCGCGCCGTAGATTGCGAACCTCCTTCCCCGCCTATGCTAACCAAATGGATAATACGCAGCGGTAAAGAAAACGGCAAAACAATATCACCAGCCACCGCCAGCCATCTTGTGCGCACCACCGGCACAGACATGAACGTAATCCACAACGAAATAAAAAAACTAGCCGCCCTAGCCGGCAGCGAAAACGAAATCACCACAAAACATATAGCCATAATATCTGCCACAACCCTAGAAAGCCGCATTTTCGAGCTTACAAAGGCCGTGGGCGCAGGCAACACCCCCCAAGCCCTAAAAATGTACCGCAATATGCTGGCCCTAAAAGAATCCCCCATCATGATACTAACCATGATAATCCGCCAATACCGCAACATATTACTAGCCAAATGTGCCCATGAAAAAGGCCTGCAACGCCACCAAATAGCAGCAAAACTAAACCTGCGTGACTTCATAATAACCGAAGCCCTAGAACAAAGCCGCCGCTTCACCAAAGAAAAACTACTAGCCACCCTAAACAAAGCCCTAAAAACCGACACACAAATCAAAACCGGATTAATAGCCCCAGAGATAGGCGTGGAACTGTTGATAATACAGGGCTAAAACCTTATTGAAACCGTTGGAGGCTTTGCCCGCCGCACCTTCAAAAACCGTTCATAAGGCTCGCTTCACGCTGCCCGATTTATTTCTGAAATTACGTTTAAAAAAACTCTTATCAAAAGTTTTAAAAATTTTTCACAAAAACAGTGAATTTATGGGGTTCTCTGGTGTACTATAGTCCTTTTTTGACATAAATGTGGTACCATAATCGCAAAAAAATGGTACCATACGGTACCATAAATTCAAAAAAACTGAGTTTTTGATAAATTTTTTTTCAAACATAACCCGAAAGAGATTAAAAATTTTTTTGAGGTGCGGCTGGCGAAGCCTTTGGCGGTTAAAAAAGAGGTGATTTTATGCAAATTAACCGGTTATTCGAGATTGTTTATTTGCTTATGAATAAGAAACATGTGACGGCCAATGAGTTAGCTGCGCATTTTGAGGTTTCTAAAAGGACTATTTTGCGGGATATTGATGCGCTGGCTATGGCCGGGATTCCTGTTTACACCACCCAGGGTAAGGGTGGCGGGATTTTTATTCAGGATAGTTTTTTGTTGAATAAGGCTTTCTTTTCAGAAGACGAGCAGAAGCAGATTTTGTTTTCGTTGCAAAGCATGGCCGCTACGGAACTGATAGACACCAAGCAAGTGCTGGGCAGGTTGCGTGGCCTTTTTAATAAACCTGGCAGGGAATGGATAGATGTAGACTTTTCGCGCTGGGGGCATAGCGCAGAGGATAATACGAAGTTTGAGCTTATGAAGGATGCTATCATTGGCGAGCGGGCAATTTCTTTTGATTATGTAAGCCCCCTTGGCGAGCAAAAGGGGCATGTAGCTTTTCCGCTTAGGTTGTCTTTTAAGTCTAAATCTTGGTATTTGCAGTTTTTTTGCCCTAGAGAAAATGAGTACCTGGTGTTTAAATTTAACCGCATAAGCAACATGAAAATATTGGGCGAATCTTTTTGCCAAAACGATTACCAGCCCCCAGAGATGAAATCTGTAGAAGACGCCCCAACAGAACCCCTTGTGGAAATAAAATTCGCCGTTTCGCCCTATGCAAAGTACCGTGTTTACGACGAATTTGCCGAGGGAGATATAACCCTTAACCCAGACGGAACATTTACCCTGCTCATCCCTCAAGGGCAGTGGATATACGATTATTTTCTGTCATACGGCATGACCGCCGAAGTATTAGAGCCGCAAGAACTGCGAGAACAAATGCTAGCACACCTGGAAAAAATAAGGAATAAATACCAAGCCAGAACATGACATGCAGCTGTCACCTTACCCATGTTAAAATACCCCCAAACCAACCAAAAAAGGAGATGAAAACATGCAAGAAAAATTTTGCGAAAGCTGCGGCGCACCAATAGGCGCCAACGACGACATGTACGGCTACGGCACAGAAGCCAACGGCACCCTAAGCACCGACTACTGCAAAACCTGCTACCAAGACGGCCAGTTCACCAACCCAAACATCACCCTGGATGAGATGATAAACTCCATAGCCGCCATAATGGTAAAAGACTTCGGATTCGCCCCAGAAGACGCCATGGAACAATGCAAAGAAGGTATACCAACTTTGAAAAGATGGCGCAGTGCTTAGGTTAAAACCGCGAGGCTTCGCCCCACACCCCCTTCTTTTCATAAGGTTCGCTTCGTGAACCCGGCACGACCTGCCGCCCGATTTCTTTCGGGTTACATTTGAAAAAAAGAGGCAAAAAACTCTAACTTTTGGGCGATACTTCATCGTAGCCAATTGACAAAAGCTAAAGGCCGTAAGAAAGCAAACCGCTTTCTTACGGCCTTTAACATTTGACTGCAACTTTATCAAATGTTATATTTATCGCAGAAATGGAGTTGTTTTATGGCGAGGAGTTCATTTATGGTTCCTTTTGTTAGAAAATACGTGCTGGGCGGGTTAGAGAAAAATGTTACTGCGCCTCATATTTTTATTATTTTGGTATTTTATTCGATTGCCTCTGGAGCATATGCTTATCTTGTTTTTGATATGGATACATTTGTTACAAGAATTGCCCTTAGTGCCTGCAAACTTGTTGGTTATGTTTTGTTGGAAAGAAGTTCATTAAAAGCTGAAGTGCTATCATTTCTAACGCCGCTAATGCTTATCATGTTCCTATCCATTGGGGCTGTGATTTTTGGCGGCGATTTTTTAATTTTTACCTATACTATCGGCGGGGCGCTTATTTCTTTCACTTATATGAAACCTCGCGGCATAATTATTTACACGGTTTCTATAAGCATTGCCCAGGGGATTATACTGTTCGGGCTGGGCAGCAATATGCTGGGCGAAAACTTTACCGTAGCGCAAAACTACGTGAATTATCTTACCATGGTTGGCATAAACGCAATCGTTTGCGTTTTTTGTACATCTTACACCCATGCAGCCCAGGCGCGCGCGGTGTTTTTGTCAAACATGAGCCACGAAATACGCACCCCAATGAACGCAATAATTGGCATGACCACCATAGGAAAATCCGCAAAAGAATTCGAGCAGGCCCAGTATTCTTTAGAAAAAATAGAAGAAGCCAGCAAGCATTTGCTTAGCATTATCAACGATATCCTGGATATGGCCAAAATTGACTCCGGCAAACTTGAACTTTCTGATGAAGAATTTGACTTCAAAAGAACCATGGGCTGGGTAGCAGAAGTGATTTCCCTTAGAGTGCGCGAGAAGGACCAGCATTTTGAACTAAAAATAGACGATAGCGTACCGCAGCTACTTGTTGGCGATGACCACAGGCTGGTGCAAGTGCTAACAAACCTATTAAGCAACGCAGTAAAGTTCACCCCCAGCAACGGCCTAATCCGACTGGACTCCTGGCTGCTAGAAGAAGAAAACGGCATGTGCACCATCCAGCTTCAAGTAACCGACAGCGGCATAGGCATAAGCCCAGAACAACAAAAAAACCTCTTTAAAGCCTTCCACCAGGCAGAATCCAACACAACCCGCAAATACGGCGGCACGGGCCTTGGCCTGTCCATTACAAAAAACATAGTAGAACTAATGGGCGGCCGCATATGGGTGGAATCCACGCTTGGCGAAGGCTCGACCTTTAATGTCACATTCAAAATGAAACGCGGCGGCCAAGGCGGCCGCACCGGCAGCTTCTACCCTATGCCATCGGCAATGAAGGGCAAAGTAGTAGATTTCACGGGCAAGCGCGTACTCCTGGTGGAAGATGTAGATATAAACCGCGAAATTGTAACATCCCTGCTAAAACCCACCAACATTACCATAGACTGTGCCGTAAACGGCCAAGACGCCGTAAATATGTACCAAGCAGCCCCAGAATCATACGACCTAATATTCATGGACCTACAAATGCCCAAAATGGACGGCTTCGAAGCCACGCGCAGCATACGAACACTAACCGCCCCCAACGCAAAAACCATCCCAATAATAGCCATGACAGCCAACGTATTCCGGGAAGACATAGAAAAATGCCTAGCAGCTGGCATGGACGCCCATATAGGCAAACCCTTAAAAATAGAAGATATGTTGGATATATTGAAGCAAAAACTGGGATACAGCCACCAAATTTAATTTTTTTTGTTAAGCGAAATTTAGGCAAAAGCCAAGAGTGTAAGAACGTTGTTTCCTTTCTTGCGCCCTTGGCTTTTGCCTAAACTTCGCTGAAGTAAATCCCCAAAAATTCAAGTTTTTTGCCCATCTTTTTTCAAAAAAAGATGCTGGGTGTGGGTGAAACCCGCGGCCCTATATTTCACCTTGCATTTGCTGCATCTTCCTGTCATAATATTGCAGAGGATGGTGATATTTATGCTTAGGGGCAAAGCATTTCGTGTTCTTGCTATTTTCTTTGCTTGTTTGGCTTTAATTCTTGGTGGGACTGCTGTGGCGTTGCGTCTTTTGGTGCGGCCACCGGTTGTTCCTGTGATACAGCCTAATATTGTACATAGTCCGCTTGAGGGCGGTTATATTGACCCCACGCCGGCGGAATCACCATCGCCGTGGCCTACTTGTGATTGGGATGGAACAGAGGTAGAGCCTGACGAGGCCTACGTTCCGGCATTTAAAGAGGTAGAACCAGACCCTGAGGATGCACTTATAAATGTAGACGCCCCAGTTACCGTGGCGGCGGCAGATGAATGGGTGCGGCGGCCGGAATTTTTTACATTTTTGATATTTGGCCACGATGATGGGTTTAATACTGACGCTATCATGATGGCTGCTTTTGATGCGGCAAATAGGCAGGCGTATTTAGTAAGTATCCCGCGGGATACCAGGGTTGATGTGCGGCGCAGCATAAGGCGGATAAACTCTGCCTACCCGGCTGGGCGCATAAGCGGCGGCGGTCACGAAGGCGGTGTAGACCAGCTAAAGCGCGAAGTGCAAACAATAATAGGCTTCCGGCCAGACTTTTACATTAGCATAGACGAGGCGGCCTTCGTGCGGGTGATAGATATAATAGGCGGCGTATACGTGACAGTGCCTTTCAATATGCGTTACGATGACCCTGCACAGCGGCTTCATATAAATATTCCAGCAGGCCATCAGCGGCTAGACGGCCGCAATGCCCTGCATTTTGCCCGCTACCGCCTGGGCAATGAACAACGCCTAACAATATCTGACCACAGGCGCATGGAGCATCACCAGATGCTTATAAACGCGATAATGCAAGAGTTATGGTCGCCACGCACTATAACCAGCGTGCCAGAGCTTGTGCGCACGTACCGTAGCTATGTTAATACAGATTTGTCTGCCTTTCACTTGATGTGGTTTGCAGAGCAATTTATACGTGACGAAATAGAGCTGCATAGCTACAACCTGCCCACCACCAGCGTGAGAACTACCAGCTGGTATGAAGTTTTGATGGTTGACGAGACTTTGGAGCTGATTAACCGGACTATAAACCCTTTCACGAGGGATATAACTGATAATATGCTGCAAATTGCGGAGTAGACTAAGACCGTTAGAGGCTTCGCCGGACATACCCGCCCGCATTTCATGAGGTTCGCAAAGTGAACCTTATGAAGCGAAGTGGAGGTATAGCCGGCAAAGCCCACGGTCTTAGTCTTTACATATTCCATTTTTTTTGCTATGTTTCCGATATGACATTTTGAAAGGAATAAAGCATATGAAAATGACATTTCGTTGGTTCGGGGCGGGGCAGGACCCTATTAGCCTTGCAGAAATCAGGCAGATTCCGGGGATGACCGGGGTTGTTACTAGCTTGCTGGACATGCCTGCGGGCGAGGCCTGGCCAGAAGAACGTATTAAGGCCATGTACGATGGCATTGTTGCCCATGGGCTTGAGGTGGAGGTAATCGAGAGCGTTAATATTCATGAGGATATTAAGCTTGGCGCACCCGGCCGGGACGAGAAGATTGAAAATTATATCATTACCATGGAGCGCTTGGCCAAATACGGCATAAAATGCATCTGCTATAACATGATGCCTGTGTTGGACTGGGCCCGCAGCCATTTGTATTACAACCTGCCAGACGGCAGCAACACCATGCGCTACCAGGCAGAATTTATCGCCAACATCACCCCAGAAGCCCTGGCAGAACGCTACGCCAAGGAATCTGACACATACGAAATGCCCGGCTGGGAACCCGAGCGCATGAAAAAAATAAACGAGGCTCTAGCCGCCTACGAAGGCATGACAACCGAAACTTTTTACGCAAACATGAAATATTTCCTAGACGCAATCATTCCTGTAGCAGAAAAACTGGACATTAAAATGGCCGTACACCCAGACGACCCGCCACTGCCAATATTCGGCCTGCCAAAGCTGATAATAAGCCGCGACAACCTACGCAAATACCTAGACCTAAACTCAAACAAAAACAACGGCCTAACCCTTTGCACGGGCAGCTTAGGGGCAAAAAAATGCGCAGATATCCCCACCATGATACGCGAATTTGGTGCAGAGGGCCGCATCCACTTTGCCCATGTACGCAACCTAAAATTTGAAAACGACACAGATTTCTACGAATCTGCCCATTTTTCGCCATGTGGCTCGTTAAACATGTACGACATAATGAAGGCTTTCCACGACGTAAACTTCACGGGCTGGATACGCCCAGACCACGGCCGCATGATATGGGACGAAACCACAAAAAAAGGCCGCCCAGGTTACGGCCTATACGATAGAGCCTTAGGTGCGGTGTACCTACAGGGCTTGTGGGAGGCTATTGGGCGAGGTAAGGAATAAGAAGCTTTACTCGTGGGCTTAAATTTAAGGAGGGTTCTAATGATTGATAAACCTAAGTTTGATGTAGCCGCCATGCGGGATAAGACGCTGGCGCGGCCTACTTGGTTGCAAGTTGGGGCTGGCAATATTTTTCGTATTTTTGTGGCTGGTTTGCAGCAGGATTTGTTGGATGCTGGGCTGGCAGATACGGGGATTATCGTGTACGAGGCTTACGACGAAGAGATTATAGAGAAGGCGTTTAAGCCGTTTGACAATAGGACGCTTGGGGTTACGCTACGGGCAGATGGCAGCCTAGAAAAACGGGAGATTGCCAGCATTGCAGATGCTTTTGCTGGGGATACAGCTAGGCTGTACGGGATAATTGCCGCGCCCAGCTTGCAGATGATTAGTATAATCATAACGGAGAAGGGTTACGCTGTTGACCCGGCCAATATTTGCGCCTCGCCACAGGCGGCGGCTACTACTATAGAGCAGGTTACGGCAGGGCTGCTGGCGCGTTTTAATGCCCAAGCTGCGCCCCTTGCGCTGGTTACAATGGATAATTTTGCAGAAAACGGCACACAGCTGGCACAAGCAATCCGAACAGTGGCAGAATCCTGGGAAAAAGCCGGGCTTGTAAGCCGTGAGTTTATTGAATACCTGGGCAAACAGGCCTACCCTTGGACAATGATTGACAAAATCACCCCACGGCCTTCGCCAGAAGTAGCAAAAATGCTGGCGGCGGATGGCTACAACGCCACAGAAATCACAGAAACAGCCAAGCACACCTTCGTGGCCAGCTTTGTAAATGCGGAATCTGCCCAGTATCTGATAATTGAAGACAACTTCCCGAATGGCCGCCCGCCCCTGGAGCGCGCCGGCGCATATATGACAGACCGCGAAACCGTGAAAAAAACCGACCAGATGAAGGTCTGCGCCTGCCTAAACCCGCTGCACACGATTTTGGCGGTATCTGGCATGTTGCTGGGCTACCCAACAATTTGGCAATGTATGGAAGACGCGCGGCTGGTAAAACTGATAAAAAAATCTGCCCAAGAGGCATTACCCGTGGTAGAAAACCCCGGGATAATCGACCCGGAGGACTTCTTGAACACCGTATTAACCGAACGCTTCCCCAACCCCTTCATCCCAGACCAGCCCGTCCGCATTGCCTGCGACACCTCGCAAAAAGTGCCGGTACGTTTTGGGGTGGCCATGCAAGAACGCATGAAAACAGGCATCCCCACCGGGGATTTAGAAGCCGCGCCGCTATTTGTGGCGCTTTGGCTGCGGTATTTGATGGGCAAAGATGATAATGGCAACCCGATAGAAGTAAGCCCGGACCCACGGCTGCCAGAGGCATTTAAAGCGCTGGAAGGGCTGGCATTTGGCGGGATAGTTGATCTGGCGCCAATGTTAAGCGATGCCACTACCTTTGGGGTGAGCCTATATGATGCTGGCCTTGGGGAGAAGATTACAGCGTTGTTCGCGGAGCTTGCCAGCGCGCCTGGTGCAGTGGGCAAGATGCTGGATAAGCTGTACGGGTAATACGAATCGTGGGTTTGGAAGCATAACACAATAAACCCTGTAAAATATGGGCAAAATGGCTTTGCCGCATCTGGTTTCTTAAGCCTAGCATAGAAACTGCAAAGCAATTTCCTGGCACACAAAAAACTCAGTTGGTCGCAAAATGCGACCAACTGAGTTTTTTTACACCCCTACCCTACAACAGCCGCAACCTGCGCATTCAGCCTAACCAGCGCATTTTTGTAAAATAAATACATCTGCTGCCCGGCTGCGCCCTGTGGCATATCTTCATCCAACTGCCCCTTACGAATGGCAATCTTACCCTGCCATTTCTTCAAATTTATCAGCAGTTTTTCCTCCGGTAAGACGGCTTCTATGGCTTTCTGGTCCACTATTTTGCGGCGGGTTTCTGGCAAGCATTTGTACACCTCAAACATAGCAAACTCCGGGTAATCTGCCTGGTCTATCAAATTTACAAATGGCGGCCATGGGTCATCTTGCAACTCTTTTTCGAAGATATAAAGCGCGCCTCGCTTCACAATAGCCTCGCAGACTAACGCCTTCAAAAACCCCTCCAGCTGCCCCTTTTCCCGGTTGCCATCGGCCAGCTTATTTTGCAGCGCGGCTTTTGTATTGCGTATTTTCTCATGCTTCGCGTTTTCTGCGGTTAGCAGGCGGATTAGATTTGGGCTTCGGATAAATGCCTCGCAGGCCTCGGCGGCAGTGGCTGCTCCCATTATTGTCACATATTCTGGCTGGCGGGTTAGGTTTGCCTGCATTTCTTCCAGCGTAGCCCGGCAGGCAGTTGCGTCTGGGGGAAAGCTCTGCGCTTCTGCGGTTTTTATAATATGCCAGCGGTCGTTTTGCTCCCATACCGTGCCTGCCTCTAGCCCCTGTGCAAAAAGCTTGCGGGCATTGTCATTTGCGGCTTTTTGCCGTGGGTTGCGGTAAGTATCGCCCCATAACACCTCTGGGATTGGAGACGGCAGGTTTACCCAGCTTTCCTGGGCGGTCATTACCAGATGCCGCCCTACGCCTTCCTTGGTTAGGATTGTGCGCTCGTAAAGTTCTTCGTACACCTTGATGGGGCTGTAGGCAAAAAGCGGGATTCCATTTTGGGAATTAAGCCAAAAAATTCTGTCTGTTATGCTGCTTTTGCGGATATTAAACCGCAGGTTGCTAAGGTTTTGTCTCTGGTACGCCGCCACCCCGCGCTGCACCTCGGGGCTATTTTGTGGCAGGCTAACCATGCCATAACTTGGGAAATTAAACACCCCAGATGCGTTATCCAGGTGGAACACAGGCTTTGCATCCCGAAAAAGCCTAGGGGCAATCTCCCCCTCGATTATACGCTCTACACTAAGCTCGCTGCCGTACCGGGTTTCCAGCATTTCTGCCATAGTTAGCGACAAAACCCCGCTAAACTGATTATAAATAAAATCCGACACCGCCCCGGTTATATCCATGCGGCTTTCGCTTAAGAACCGCTCTGTTTCATCCAGCATAAATTTTGCTAACTCTCTTGTAAGCAGTTCTACCCCGGTATTTTCCATGATTTTATCAATCTCTGGCGCAATATCTGCCACTGTTATTACATCCCAATGGTAATTTTTTTGCCCATCTAGCATTGGTGCATCAAGCGCGGTTTCGTTTTGGGAAACTGTCTTACGTAACTCTTCCAGAATTTGCGCATATGGCGCGTAAACCTTGTCATTCTCGGCCTCCAGCGCCTTTGCAATCTCCTTATACGCCTCAACCATAGCCGCATAACAATCCCCCTGCAGCCGTAGTTGGTACAACCTCACTTTTGCTTCTATATAAGCGTTTTTACGTGCATTCTTTGTTATAAAAATCCCCCGCTTTGCCTCGGCCAGCCTATCTGCGGCGGCAAGTTCTGCGGCATGGATATCCTGGGACGTTTTGGAAATTTTCTCCTGCAGATGCTGCTTGCATGTTTCTATTCTGGCCAGCAGGCATGGGTAGGTCTCGCTGTATATCAGGTTTGTGGCATATATTGGCCCTTCTTTTGGGTTAATAAAACTAGCCCTAAGCTCGGCCTTTACGCCATCCATTATTTTGGCGGCAAAGGCGCGCATGTCACCAAGTTCGCCCTTGGCAGCGTTTAGCTGCTGCGTTAATTTTTCGTCAATATCCACCCGACTGGTTTTTATCACATTCATATAGCTAAAATAATCCGTATGGGCGTAATCAAGTTTAATAGGCGGCAGTTGCCGCATCAACTCTTCCCCCATTGCGTTGATATCAAGCCTGGCAGCTTGAGCAAACTGCGCCAGCCCATGGTCAGTTGGTCTGGCATCAAACATGCCAGCTACCTGACGAAACATCCCACATGCAAGATATGCATTAATGCCAGCCGTAGGCAGCACCGCCGCAGATGCACCAATTATGTTGTAGCAAAAATTTGCGCCCTGGGGCATCCCTGGGGGCAAAGTAGTTTTCATGGTGGCAATATTGGCCAGCAAGTTACTGTGGTAATCCTGTATGGCAAATTCCTGGCCGGATTCTTTTTCCTCCAAAGCAAGGAAATTCACAATATTCTCTGCGGTCACATTCATGCAATAATCATAAGCATCTCTAATGAAAACCCCGTCGATATTGCTAGCCCCCACCAAATGGCATAAATTGAAAGGTGCAAGAGGGCTGGCCACATCCAGACGTGTGCCATACTTTTGGCAAAACCGCTCCCCCTGGCGTTCTTCAATATTCATCCAGTAGTCCAGCTCTTTTAAGGCCGCGTAACCATTGCGCTGTATGTATTCTTCTGTATGAACATTCAAGCCAGCACAAGCCATATTCACATCCGGCGTAAAAAGATAACCCATTATTTCAACCTTATCCACGCCCTTGCTGCCATAATCACGCTCCATAAGCCCGCGTATAATATATGCAATATCCAAGAACATCCCGCCGCCAGTACCACCAGACAACCCAGACAACATGTACACAAGCAGTTTATTCTCTTTTTCTGTACGCAAGCTGCGTATTTTATTGTCTATGGCGTCTATTACGGTGTTAATCTTCTCAAACAGCAATAACCGCCCTGCCTGGCGGTTCCCGCTTGCACCTTTAGTGCCGTCTGTTATGGTAATTTCTGGACTAAGCCAGCTTTTAATATAATCCGGCATGGTACTACGGTTGTTCAAAATAGACCCTATGCCGGCATTAGACAACACAAGCATCTCTGCCAATGGGTCCAGCGTTGTGCCGCGGTATTTCTTCTTATCATGCTCGTTAGTTTCCAGGGCAAGATATTCAATATTATCCGGTTTTTGCTTTTTCTGCTTAGTAATTGGGTTGTCTGGCAGCTTAAACCGCCGCCCCACCTCACGCTTCACCCGCAGCAAAGCATCAATGCCAGTCCCCCCCAGCCCAATAACCAGCACGGGATGGTTAATAGTATCCACCCGCACGCCATCGGAAGAAACCCCACCCCCCGCAGAAATATCCATCTGCCGAATATTTTCCAATATTATTTGCTTCACATAATCTCCCCTTAAAAATTAAAGTTTTTACAGGTGCCTGAGGCTCTCCACTGCATCCCAGCCAAAGCCACTGACGGTTTTAAAACATTTTATTGTTTTTTCTAATATTTATGCTACAATTACTTAATTTATATAAAATTTCATATTAAATATAAAATCACGGAGGGTGAAACATGTCTGAAATGAAGAAGATTAAAAAAGTATTAGTGGCAAACCGAGGGGAGATAGCAATAAGGGTGTTTCGGGCTTGTAAGGACCTAGGGCTTAGCACCGTGGCCATTTATTCTAAGGAAGATGCCTATAATCTTTTCCGCACAAAGGCCGACACTGCGTACTTAATAGGGCAAAATCGCACCCCCCTTGGGGCGTATTTGGATATTAAAGGCATAATCCGCCTGGCTAAATCTAAGAAAGTAGATGCAATCCACCCGGGTTATGGCTTTTTAAGCGAAAACGCGGGCTTTGCCAAAGCCTGCGAAGAAGCAGGCATCACCTTTATAGGCCCATCTGCAGAAGTGCTAGACAAAATGGGTGACAAGTTAAATGCGAAAGAAATCGCCCAAAAATGTAATGTTCCCACCATTCCCGGCGGCACAGACCCCCTTGAAGGCCTAGACGAAGCAGTGCTACGCGCCAAGGAATACGGCTACCCAGTTATATTGAAAGCCGCAGCTGGCGGCGGCGGCCGTGGCATGCGCCGTGTAAACAACGACGAAGAGCTAAAAACCGCATTCCCGCTGGTACAAAGCGAAGCATTAAAATCCTTTGGCAGTGGCGATATTTTCATGGAAAAATACCTGGTAGAGCCTAAACATATAGAAATTCAAATCCTGGCAGACAAACACGGCAATGTCGTGCATCTGTACGAGAGAGATTGCTCGCTGCAAAGGCGCTACCAGAAAGTAATCGAAATAGCCCCATCAGTGTCACTGCCACAGAATGTGCGGCAAGCATTATACGACGATGCAGTAAAAATCGCAAAATCCGTAGACTATGTAAGTGCAGGCACAGTGGAATTCCTTGTAGACAAAGACAATAACCACTATTTTATAGAAATGAACCCACGCATACAGGTAGAGCATACCATCACTGAAATGATAACCGGCGTGGATATTGTGCAGGCGCAAATACTAATAGCCGAGGGCCATAAATTAGACAGCCCCATGATAGACATTCCCAGCCAAGAATCTGTGCCAATATACGGCTACGCAATCCAAAACCGCGTAACCACAGAGGATTCAACCAACAATTTCTCACCAGATGTGGGTAAAATCACTGTGTACCGCACCACCGGCGGCCATGGGGTACGTCTAGACGCAGGCAACGCCTTCCTAGGGGCAGAAATCCTTCCGTATTACGACAGCCTGCTGGTTAAGGTGTCAACCTTCGGCCGCAGCTTCGACGCCACCATACGCCGCAGCATCCGCGCACTGAACGAAATGCGTATACAGGGCGTAAAAACCAATATAGAATTCCTACAAAATATATTGAAGCACCCCAAATTTGCGGCGGGGGCATGCAACACAACCTTCATAGACGACACCCCAAGCCTCTACGAGTTACCAGAATCACGCGACCGTGACACAAAAATCCTAAACTATATAGCCAACAAATCTATCAACCCAAAGCGCGGCGAAAACCCACAAAGCGAACTTTTCACCATTCCCAAAGCACCAAACAAGCCAGAACCCGGCCTGAAACAGCTACTGGACGAAAAAGGCCCAGAAGCCATAAGGGATTTCTGCCTAAACAGCAAACAGTTGCTGATATCAGACTCCACTCTGCGAGATGCCCACCAAAGCCTGCTGGCCACCCGTGTGCGTACTAAGGATATGACCGCAATAGCAAGCTATATGTCACATGCGCTAAAAGACGCATTCGCACTGGAAATGTGGGGCGGCGCAACCTTCGATGTGGCGTATCGCTTCTTAAATGAATCGCCGTGGGCGCGGCTTGAAGCCCTACGGGAGAAAATCCCCAATGTGCTTTTCATGATGCTGCTGCGCGGCGCAAACGCCGTGGGTTACACCAGCTACCCAGACAATGTTATCCGCGAGTTTATTAAGGAAGCCGCCACCAGTGGCATAGACGTCTTCCGTATTTTCGACTCGTTAAACTGGCTGCCTAATATGGAGCTGTCTATCGAAGAAGTGCTAAAGCATGGCAAAATCGCAGAGGGGTATATCTGCTACACCGGCAATATAGACGACCCAACCCGGGATAAATACAGCCTAAACTACTATGTAAACATGGCTAAAGAACTGGAAAAACGCGGCGTTCATATCCTAGGTATCAAGGATATGTCTGGCCTGCTGAAACCATATGCGGCCCATAAACTGGTAAGCACCCTTAAAAATGAAATTGGATTGCCAATACACCTGCATACCCACGACACCAGCGGCAATGGCGTAGCAACCCTGCTAAAAGCCGCCGAAGCTGGGGTGGATATTGTAGACACCGCCATCCAATCGTTATCATCCTTAACCAGCCAGCCGTCCATGAACGCAATCGTAACCGCCCTAGACGGCACAGATCGCGCTACAGGTCTAAATGACGACGACCTGCAGCCAATCTCCAGCTACTGGGAAGGCGTACGCAAATATTACAGCAGCTACGAGGAAGGCCTAACCTTCCCTGCTTCGGAGATTTATAAGTATGAAATGCCAGGTGGCCAGTACACTAACCTAAAGGCGCAAGTTGAAAGTATAGGCCTTGGCCATCGCTTCCAAGAAGTGAAGGATAAATACCGCGAAGTTAATGAAATGCTGGGTGACATAGTTAAGGTTACGCCTTCATCTAAAATGGTGGGTGACTTTGCCATATTCATGGTGCAGAACGACCTTAATGCCGAAAATATCGTAACAAAGGGCGAATCCTTGGCCTTCCCAGATTCCGTGGTTAGCTACTTTAGCGGCCGCATGGGGCAACCACAGGGCGGCTTCCCGGCAGATATCCAAGCTGTAGTGCTAAAGGGCAAAGAGGCCATAACAGGCCGCCCAGGCGAGCATCTTGCGCCTGTAGACTTCTCTGAAGTAAAGGCAAGCATGCAAGAATTTTGTCCAGATGCAGATTCTAAGGATATCGTCTCTTATTGTCTGTACCCCAAGGTACTTGAAGATTTCTTCAAGCATAGAACAGAATACAGCGACCTATCTAGCATGGACACCAGCATTTTCTTTAACGGTTTAGCGCCCGGCGAAACAACCGAAGTGGAAATTGAAGAAGGCAAAATCCTCTTCATAAAGCTGGTGCATATTAGCGAAGCAAATGCAGACAACCAGCGCACAATCGAATTTGAACTAAACGGTTTCCGCCGCGAAATTATTATCACAGACACCTACCAACAAAACGAACAAGCCAAAGCGGGCGGCGTAAAAGTACAAGTTGCAGACCCCAACAACCCAAAAGATGTTGGGGCAACCCTGCCAGGCATGATTAGCAAAATAATGGTAAAATCCGGCGCGACCGTAAAGAAAAACGACGTAGTAGCCATAATAGAGGCCATGAAAATGGAAACAACAATACTAAGCAAAACCGCCGGCGTAGTATCCGAAATATTTGTAAGCGAAGGGCAGTCTGTAAAGGCTGGCGAGCTTATTATGCGGATGGGATGATAAGTTAAAACCACCAAGTATTCGCCCCGATGCCCTCTTCTTTCTTGAAAAGAAGAGGGAGATGCCGGGGCGAATGCTTGGCGGTTTTAATTTTGCGAGGTTGTAAGGCTATGTGGTATGGGTAGGCTTGTGGAGGATTGTTCTTGCAGATTTTAGCTAATTTGACATTCTCTAAGACATGGTATACAATCCTCATCCCAAATCCACAAATAGATTGAGGCCGCCATGATAACCTTAAAGAATATAACCAAAACATTCCGCGTTGCGCGGCGGCAAGCTGGCTTTAGCCAGGCAGTTAAGGCACTTTTCACCAGGGAGTATGAAACTATTTACGCCTTGCGGGATGTGTCTTTTTCTATTGCGCCGGGTGAGATGATTGGCTACATAGGTCCAAACGGAGCGGGCAAAAGCACTACGATAAAAATAATGTGCGGCATACTTACGCCAGATAGCGGGGAATGCCGAATAAACGGACGCACCCCATGGCGCGAGCGGATTGTGCATGTGCGGGATATTGGCGTGGTGTTTGGGCAGCGAAGCCAGCTTTGGTGGGATGTGCCGGTGATAGACAGCTTCGAGCTGATTCGTGATATATACCGCACGCCGCAGGATGCGTATAAAAAGAACCTAGACGAGCTTGTAGAAATTCTAGAACTGCAGGAAATTCTGAAAACCCCTGCGCGCAGCCTAAGCCTTGGCCAGCGTATGCGCTGCGAAATTGTGGCCAGCCTGCTGCATAACCCTAAGGTATTATTTTTGGACGAGCCTACTATTGGGCTTGATGCAGTATCTAAAATTGCGGTGCGGCAATTTATCAAACGGCTGAACCAAAAGCACGGCACTACGGTACTGCTAACCACCCATGATATGCAGGATATCGAAGCCTTGACAGAGCGGATAATCCTAATTGGCAAGGGGCAGGTGCTGCTGGACGGCAGCCTAAGCGAGCTGAAATCACGCGCGCAAGATGGGGCAAATGCAGAAGAAATGGTGGCGGCGCTTTATAGGGAGTATGAGATTTAGCTAACTATAAGATTGAAAATGTAACTTTTCCGAAACCCCCTGCGGGAACTTCGGAAGAAGTCTACTTATGGCACAGGAGGTATTATGGTAACGGCATATCGGGCGCTTTTTCGTATACGCTTTACAAACTCGCTGCAATACCGGGCTGCGGCCATTGCGGGGCTGTTTACCAATTTTGCTTGGGGGTTTATGTATATATTGGCTTTTCTGGCGTTTTATCGCAGCAACCCTGGCACGTTTCCCATGACTATGCAGCAAACAGTGACATATATTTGGATGCAGCAGGCGTTTATGGCCTTGTTTTTTATTTGGATATTTGACAATAGTATTTTTGATTCCATCGAAAGCGGGCAGATTGCGTACGAGCTGGTGCGCCCTATAGATTTGTACGGCAGATGGTTTACTCAAACTTCTGCCAATAGGCTGGCAGGAGCGGCTTTGCGCTGTGTGCCTATTTTAACGGTGGCGTTCCTTTTGCCTGCGCCATTTAGGTTGGTGTTGCCTGGGGAGGCTGGGCTGCTGGGGCTATTTTTCCTTAGCGTGTTGCTGTCTATGGGGGTTGTGGTTAGCTTTACAATGCCGGTGTATATTTCTACTTTTTACACACTAAACAGCCTTGGGGTGCGGGTGGCCGCAGGAGTTGTGGGGGATTTTTTGGCGGGCGGGTATATTCCTATACCTTTCTTCCCAGATGCGTTAAGGGCAGCCGTGGAACTTTCACCATTTGGGGCAATGCAGAATATGCCACTGCTTATTTTCAGTGGGTATTTGTATGGCGGCGCCCTGGCCAGAGGACTGGTTTTGCAGGTTTTTTGGTTGGTGATGCTGCTTTGTGTGGGCAGGATTTTGATGAAGCGTTCGCTAAACAGGATTGTGGTGCAGGGCGGATGATTTAAAAAAATGGTACCATACGGTACCATTTTTCATAGAAAATGGTACCGTATGGTACCATAATTTCGTGTTTTCTCCCCTTTTTTCAATATCAGAACTTGAATTTTCCCCGGAATATCAACATTGTTTAGTTGGACGATAAAGTTTTTTGAAAAACTTTATCAAATGTAGCCCGAAACAAATCGGGCAAAGCGAACATTATTAAAAGTTTTTAGGTGTTGGCAAAGCCCACTGTTTTAAATAAGGAGACCCCATTATGAACCTCTATGCCAAGTATTTTTCTATGCATATTAAAAGCCAGATGCAGTATAAAGTTTCTTTCTTTTTCACTACTTTGGGGCAGTTTTTGGTTTCTTTTGCTATGTTTCTTAGTATTAGTTTTCTTTTTGCGCGTTTCGATTCTGTTGGAGGATTTACATATGAAGAAGTGCTTATTTGCTTTGCGGTTATGTTGATGGCTTTTTCTTTGGGGGAATTTTTTGGGCGGGGGTTTGACCTTTTCCCTAGGCTGCTGGGGGATGGTGGGTTTGACAGGGCGCTGGTTAGACCGCGCAATGTGATTTTTCAGGTACTGGCGTCCCAGATGAATTTTACAAGACTGGGGCGGCTTTTGCAGGCGGCGATTGTGTTGGTTTATGCGCTGCCCCGCAGCGGTGTTGTTTGGACTTTGGATAATATTTTCACCCTTTCGCTTATGATTATTTGTGGTTCTATTGTGTTTTTTGGCCTTTTTGTAATGTATGCTTCCATTGCGTTTTTTACTGTGCAGGGGTTGGAGGCTATGAACTTGCTAACCAATGGCGGGCAAGAGCACGGCCGCCTTCCATTTGGGGTGTATGGGGATGGGGTGCTAAAGTTTTTAACATTTGTTGTGCCGCTGGCTTTGGTGCAGTATTATCCGCTGCAATACCTGGTGGGGCGCACAAATAATTTTTTGTATGCGCTTTTGCCGCTGCTGGCTACGGCGTTTCTTTTGCCATGTTATGTTTTGTTTAGGGTTGGGCTTAGGTTTTATAAATCTACAGGCTCATAAATTTTTTTAAATTTATACTTGACATTTCTCCTCCACATGATATACTGCGATTAAGAATCATTCTTATTTATTTGAAGGAGGAAATAAAATGAAAAAATTCGTATGTACAGTTTGCGGTTATGCTGAAGACGGCAACCAAGCACCAGAAGCCTGCCCAATATGCCATGCAGGGGCAGATAAATTTGTATCCCACGACCCTTCCGAAGGCCTGATATTTGCAGACGAGCATCGCATAGGCGTGGCCAAAGATTGCGACCCAGAGGTGCTAAAAGGCCTGCGTGACCATTTTGTGGGAGAATGCGCCGAGGTTGGCATGTACCTGGCCATGAGCCGCCAAGCAGACCGTGAAGGCTTCCCAGAAGTGGCAGAAGCTTACAAGCGCATTGCATTTGAAGAAGCAGAACATGCAGCAAAATTTGCAGAACTGCTGGGCGAAGTTGTAGACCCATGCACCAAAACCAACCTAGAAAAACGCGTAGTGGCAGAACATGGCGCAACAGAAGGCAAACTAGCCATAGCCAAGCGCGCAAAAGAGCTGGGGCTAGACGCAGTACATGACACCGTTCACGAAATGTGCAAAGACGAAGCCCGCCACGGCAGAGCATTCCAAGGCTTGCTAAACAGGTATTTCTGATAGAGTTCCACCCTCCACTCTCGGCCTGCGGCAGCAAATGTGATTTCCTTGTCCACATTTGCTGCCGTTGGTTTTTACCATTGACATTTATTAACTAAGTGGTAAACTTATATTAGGAACTATTCCTTTGCAAGAAGATGGAGGTATTTTTTGAAACATATAGAATGTAAAATGTGCAGTTATTTTCAGGAAGGCTGCAACACACCGGAGATATGCATAGTCTGTAAAATCGCAGTCAATGAGAATTTAGATATAAGAGAGCCCAAAGAAGCTACCGCAACGGAAATCCTTTGCGAAAGCGAAGCTTGCGAACTCCCCCAACCAGACTGTACAGATACCGTCTGCGAAATCCCGCAAGATATAGAAGCAGGTGAATGATTATGACCAAAGCGCAAAAAGAAATATTGCGCGTACTTTGTGCAGTAAAACACCCCACCGCCGAAACAGTTTACACAGAGGTGCGTAAGGAAATCCCAACTGTGGCAATGGGCACAATATACCGCAACCTAAATATATTTGCGGAAAATAATACCATAAGGCGCCTAACACGCAGCCCCCTGCCAGACCTCTTTGACGACAACCCATCCCCTCACGAGCATATGACATGCATCCACTGCGGCAAAACCGTAGACCTATTGATACCTGGGCTGATGGAATATATAAGCAGCCACACCACAGCAGAAATAGTACATGCAGAACTATCTGTGCAATATATCTGCGATGAATGTAAATAACAAGACCGCCCTGGGCATTTTGCCAGGGCAGTTTTTTTCCGGCAAACATCGGAAAAAATATCAATACATATGGAAAAAACCCTAATTTATTTTCTGCGTAGATACTGTATAGTGACTTTGTCATAGTTTTGTAATGGAAAGTGGCGGTTGTAACCACGCATTGTGGATTAAACGGCGCTTCCAGCGAAAGGAGATTGAAATGAAAAAGTTCAGTATTTTAGCAATCATGGGCCTGTTAGGTCTTGGCGTCCTCGTGGCATGTGGTGGCGGTGGCGGCACAAACGAGCCAGCAGCAGACACTGGCCAAGAGCAGCAGCCACCAGCACAAACAGGTAACGACGCAGCAGACCAAACCCCTGCACAACCAGAAGTATTGCGCGACCTAGGCGGGCAACATATTCTAATAGGCAACTGGTGGAGCTACTGGCATGTAGACACCTTTGAACCCCAAACAGAAGAAGCCGAAGACCGCCTCTTCGACCGTATTGAAGTGATGGAACGCTACAACTTTACTATGGAAGAGCGCCGCATGGGCGGCTGGGGCGAAGTGCGCGATATGATTCCGCTGCAGATTATGGCGGGCAGCCGTGAGGTTCATATCTGGCATATGGCACCAGACTGGTTTGGCACAATGCACGCACAGGGCTTGTTTGCGCCATTATTGGACGAATATTTTGATGCAGCAACTGGTATCAACTGGCATAGAAACACTATTGACGCTTCCAGAAGAGGCGGCGTGCCACATGCCTTCGCCACAGGCGTAGTGCCAGGCGGCGGCGTGTACTTTAACATGCGTTTGCTTGAAGAAGCAGGCCTAGACCCAGAACTTCCATTTGACCTGCAACTTGCTGGCGAATGGACATGGGATGCATTTATGGACGTAGCCCGGGCCGCAACCCGCGACCTTACCGGCGACGGTATCCCAGACACATGGGGTATAGCCACCTTTGGCGCACAGTTTTTAGAGATGGCTTTGGCATCTAATGGCGCAGAACCTGTAGGTTTTGACGCAAGCACCGGCCGCTTCCTAAACACAACTAACACACCAGAATTCCTAGAAGCACTTGCATGGGCCAATGCTCTTTCTGAAGAAGGGGTAACAATGCCAGAACCAGAAGGCATGGGCTGGGATTTCTTCCTACCAGCATTCAACAACGGCATGGCTGCAATGCGCGCCGCTGGCGACTATGTTGCAGGGGCACAAGTTAACCCAAACCTGGCAGACCCATGGGGATTCGTAACATTCCCAAGGGGCCCGAGGGCAGCTACTCCGCTGTTCCAAGGCAATATGAACTTCCAGGCCATACCAGTAAACTTTAGCGCAGAAGAAGTTGACGATGTAATGTTTGCGCTGCGCCAGTGGATTCGCCCATTGCCAGCACATGACGACCCTCTTGCATGGACAGCAGGCGCTTTCGCAAGCCATTACCACCCAAGAAGCGTTAACGAAACCATGATAATGTTCACCCGCAACCCAGCATTGTCCTCTCCACTGTATATGTGGCTAATCCCAGGCGGTATGCCATTTGGCCCAGAGCTTGGATGGCGTATCTGGAGCGGCAATGACCCAGCCGTAATTTTGGAAGAAGCACAGCCTCGCTGGGATGAATATATCGCAAGGGCTAACGGCGACGTTTAATATTGATACTGCTATAGGCTTTTACTAGCCTCAAATATCCTCACATGTTAAGGCATTGGAGCTTGGCTTCAATGCCTTAATTTTTTTGTGCTATAATCGCTCCACCTAAAAACCCCCTGTCACAAAAAAACTCAGTTGGTCGGAAATTCCGACCAACTGAGTTTTGCACGGGGCTAAATATAATACATCCCACTTTGGCTTTTGGCCTCGGCCAAATCTGCCAATGTTATTGACATCAAGCGGGTTTTTACGGCTTCGTCTAGCGGCTGGAGAATTATATCGTTGATTATCGCTGCCTGTTCTTGCGGGATATTTTCCAGAGATTTTTCCGCGGATTCAAAAACGACCAGCTCTATAGGCTTCAAAATATCATAAATGGTGGTTTTTCCCGGCGGTTTTTGCAAAGTATACCCACCATGGGCGCCTTTTGTAGAGGCAATCACATCGCTTCGTTTTAAAATAGAGAACACCTGCTCTAGATAAATTTTAGAAATCCCAAGCCGCTGCGCCAAAGCCAGCACCGTAACCCGGCTGCCGCTATCCAAAGCCATTTCCGTAAGCGCCGCAATGGCATAACAACCCTTAGAAGAAATTCTCATGCTGAAGCTCCTAAATTGACTTCTTTTGAAATCATGTTTTTTGATTTCCTGGCAGCAGGTCGTGCCAGGTTCGCTAATCAGCTAACGGTTTTACCCCTCATTAAACAGCGGCGTAGATAGATACCGCTCACCAGTATCTGGCAGAATCACCACTATTGTCGCGTTTTCTTGGGTGGCTATTTGGGTGGCGGCCCAAAGGGCTGCGCCCGATGATATTCCCACCAGTAGGCCTTCAGAGCGGGCTATAATACGGCCTGTTTGGAAGGCGTCTTCATTTTTTACGGTTATTATTTGGTCGTATATTTTGGTGTTTAGGGTGTCTGGGATAAAACCTGCGCCTATGCCTTGAATTTTGTGGGGGCCAGCCTTACCTTGGGTGAGTACGGGGGAATCTGTAGGTTCTACGGCTATTATTTGCAAGCTTGGGTTTTTTGCTTTTAGGTATGCTCCTGCGCCGCTTATTGTGCCGCCGGTGCCTATCCCAGCTACTAGGAAGTCTATTTTGCCACCTGTGTCGTTCCATATTTCTGGGCCGGTGGTGGCTAGGTGCACGGCTGGGTTGGCAGGGTTTTGAAATTGGCCTGGTATGAAGGAGTTTGGGGTGTTGGCGGCTATTTCTTCGGCCATGGCTATTGCGCCCTTCATGCCTTTTACGCCATCGGTAAGAACCAGTTCTGCACCTAGGGCTTTTAGTAGGTTGCGGCGTTCTATGCTCATGGTTTCTGGCATGGTTAGGATTATTTTGTAGCCACGAGCAGTGGCCACAGAAGCCAGGCCAATGCCTGTGTTGCCGCTGGTTGGCTCGATTATTACCGATCCTGGCTTAAGCAAGCCCTTGGCCTCTGCATCATCTACCATGGCCTTGGCAATACGGTCTTTTACGCTGCCGCCAGGGTTGCAGCTTTCTAGCTTGCCAATAATCCGCGATTTTGCGCCCATTGCTGCGGCATAGTTATTAAGCTGCAACAATGGCGTGTTGCCTATCAGTTCTGTGATGCTGTTGTAGATTTTTGCCATATTTACGCTCCTTTTAAGGGAATTTTTATTACATATAAGTTTAATATGTTTTGATACTATACCGCTGGAGAATTTCTTCGTCAACGATTTCTTTTGACATTACCATAGCAACATGTCAAAATTGGTTGAATATAGTGAAATAAATGAGAAACGGCCTTGCCAGAGCGGCACCTGAAACGCCGAGATAAGGCGTTTCAAGCGTTTTTGCCGCGACAGGCGAGACTGCTTTCGAATTATTTCACTATATAGTCAGGCAAACTGAACACTTTAATGGAGGTAGTATGAAAACACCAGAGTTATTATCCCCCGCAGGCAGCATAGAAAGCGCAATGGCTGCCATAAATGCCGGGGCAGATGCAATCTACCTTGGGGGGAAGAATTTTAGCGCCCGCAGCTTTGCGCAGAATTTTTCCAACGATGAGATTGTTTCCATAATCGAATACGCCGCCCTGCGTGGGGTGGCCGTTTATGTTGCCGTTAACACCCTGATAAAAGACGCAGAAATACCCACGGCGGTGGATTTTGTGCGGGAAATGCATGGACAAGGGGCGGCGGCGTTTATTTTGCAAGATGCGGGGCTGGCGTACATAATTAAAACGAAGCTGCCGGGGGTAGAGATTCATGCCTCTACTCAAATGACCGCCCATAGCAGCGCTGGGGCAAAATACCTGGCGGGGATGGGGTTTTCGCGGGTTATACTTAGCCGGGAGTTGTCTTTGGGCGAGGTGGCAGAAATTGTGGCAGAAACCCAAGTGGATTGCGAAGTTTTTGCCCATGGGGCGCTTTGCGTTGGGTATTCTGGGCAATGCCTGATGTCTAGCATGATTGGCGGCAGAAGCGGCAACCGCGGCAAATGCGCACAAATTTGCCGCACAAGTTTTGAGCTGCTGGGCAGCGGAAAAAGTGGGTATCTGCTAAGCCCCAAAGATATGATGACCCTGGATATTTTGGGGGAAATTGCCGCTGCGGGGGTACGGTCGCTAAAGATTGAGGGACGGATGAAGGGTGCGGAGTATGTTTACCTGGCTACGGCGGCTTATAGGCGCGGGCTGGATGAGGTGACTGCGCTGAAACAACATTGTATGTACCATTGCAGCTCTGAGGCTGCAGGGACGGCTTCTGTTGCCACAAAACCCGCAAGCAACCAAATTGTACAGAAGCAACCAGAGGCTAGTTATTGCGGGCATGGCTCGCAATTGCATAGTAGTAAGGATACTCCTTCCCATGCCAACAATAGCAACGCTATATCTACAATATCACGCGAAAACCCCGACATCACCAAACAAAACCTACTGCAAATCTTCAACCGGGGCGGCAGTTTTTCTGCCGGATACTACAAGACCCATTCCGGGGAGGGCATGATTAGCGCCGCCACGCCAAAAAGCTCTGGCGTGCTGGTTGGCGAGGTTGTTTCCTACAAAAACGACCGCTGTAAAATCGCCTTCCATGCGGGCTTGCTGCCCGGCGACGGCATTGAAATCTGGACAACGAACGCGCCACATGTGGGCACTGGCATTTCTAAAAAAATCCCTGCCGGTACGGTGGCAGATTTTCAGATAAAAGGCGCGATAAAAAGCGGCAACAAGGTGTACAAATCTCATGACAAGGCGCTTATAGACGATACTAGGCGGCTTATGGCCGTAGCCAAAAAGCTGGAGATAACCGGGACCGTGCAGGCAGTAGCAGGCAAACCCTTGCGGCTGGCGGTAACCTTCCCCGGCACGGACGCACCCACGGCAAAAGCCCTGGGCGAAGCCGTAGAACCAGCCAAAAATGCACCCATGCATCCATCAGAAATTATCGCCCAGTTATCCAAAACCGGGGATACCCCCTTTAACATCCGTTTCAGCCACGCGGATATTGATGATGGCATTTTCGTTAGCAAATCTGCGTTAAATAAGCTGCGCCGCCAGGCGTTGGCTAATCTGGAGGCGGCGGTTATCGCGTCTATAAAAAGGCCGATAACCCCTGCGCAGAAAAACGCATTCCCTACAATACAACCCAGCGCACCCACCAGCAAACCACAGGCCCTGCATATACAAATTCACAACCCCGCCCACCTGCCAGCGGCCTTGGCTGCAAGGCCATCTCGCATATATGTAAACTATAGCCCAGGCATAGAAAAACACATCCCAAAACACCGCGGCGATACCGAAATTTTCCTGGCCCTGCCTCCTATCAGCCGCAACCAAACTGAAAAAGAACTAGCAAACCTGCCGCAGGCAGACGGCTACCTGGCCTCGAACTACGGGCAGTTACAGCTGCTGCAACATAGCGGCAAAAAAATTCAGCTAAACCATAGCTTCAATATTTTCAACAGCCATTCCGCAGGGTTTTTCGCCGGGCTTGGCCACGGCATTACCCTTTCCCAAGAGCTAAACTTAAGCGAAATAAACGCCCTGGCCGCCACAGGATACGAGCTAATAATCTACGGCCGCCAAACCCTAATGCACACCCACAACTGCCCCATAGGCAACTTCGCGGCGAAAAAAACCGGGCAATTTTGCAGCCTGCGCCACAAGGGCGAAGGTTTCGCCCTAAAAGACCGCACAGGCACAAGCTTCCCCATACTTACAGGCTGCCATAGCTGCATCGCGCATATTTTGAACAGCAAAACCCTAAACATGGTAGGTAAAATGGAGCAACTAACGGCTACCGCCGCCGCAGCGTTTCGGCTGGTGTTTACAATAGAGGATGAAAACACAATGGCAGATACCATCGCAGCGTTCCAAAAAGCCATGAAAACAGGCGGCAACGCCCCGGATATTTCCGATTTTACGTATGGGCATTTTTTCCGGGGAGTGGATTTGTAGTAGAAAACAAAACCAACTAATTACAATCTGTAATTAGTTGGTTTCAACCGCCACCTCCAGATTTCACAAAATCGCCACGCCAGCAGTTTTATCTTCATCAACTATATGATATAATCCTCATAATTCAACAAATCCGCATACCGCAGCACCGCCGCTAATAAACTGTATCAGGTGATAATATGAATTTAGCAGAAATTTTCCAAAACATCCCACATACGATAAAAGGCCGCACGACCCAGCAAATATCAGCCCTCACCCATGATTCCCGCAAGGTGGAACATGGCACGCTGTTTATTTGCCTGCGGGGGCTGTCTGAAGACGGGCATGACTACATCCCAAAGGCCATAGAAGCCGGTGCGGCGGTTATTTTGGCAGAAGAATTTGCGGGCAACCCGCCAGAAGGCGTGGCGGTTATTCTGGTAGAAAACACCCGCAAGGCAATGGCCTACGCCGCGGCCAATTTCTACGGCAACCCAGCCAAAAACCTGCGCCTGATAGGCGTAACAGGCACCAACGGCAAAACAACCACCACCTATTTTATTGAAGAAATCCTGCGCCATTGCGGCCGCAAAACCGGCCTAATTGGCACGACAGGCATAAAAGTAGACGGTAAGAACTTCGACTTTAAATTCGACACAGACACCACACCAGATGCACCTCAGCTCCACGAGCTTTTCGCAAAACTGCTGCAGGCGGGCGTAACCGACGTGGCCATGGAAGTCTCGTCCCACGCCCTGGCGCTAGACAAAGTGGAAGGCCTAACCTTCGATGTCGGCGTTTTCACCAACCTAACCCAGGACCATTTAGATTTCCACAAAACAATGCATAACTACCGCCTGGCCAAAGCAAAACTCTTTGCACAAAGCCGCTTTGCTGTGGTAAACTCCGACGACGCCTCTACCGAAGTGATGCTACAGCATCACGGCAGCGACCCTTACCTCACATATTCCATAGAAAATAAATCCGACCTACGGGCAACCAGCATAGATTACCTGCCCCAAGGCTCAACATTTGAAGTATCCAGCCGCAAATTTAACCTACCCATTAACGGGCGCTTTAACATATACAACACCCTGGCGGCAGTGGGTGCGGCTCTTGCCCTGGGAATCACCATGGATGCAGCCCAATCTGCTGTGGCAAGGCTAACTGGCGTAGACGGCCGCATACAATCCGTACCGAACAACAGCGGCGTAAACGTACTTGTAGATTACGCACATTCCCCAGACGGCCTAGAAAATATAATCCGCGCCGTACGCGAGTTCACCACAGGCCGCGTAATCACCATCTTCGGCTGCGGTGGCGACCGTGACAAAACCAAACGCCCCATAATGGGCAAAATCGCCGCAACCCTATCCGACCACTGCATACTAACCTCCGACAACCCCCGCACAGAAGACCCACACATAATCCTATCCGAAATAGAACAGGGCCTAAAAAACACCACCACCCCCTACGCAATCCACGAAAACCGCCGCGAAGCCATCTTCCAAGGAGTAAAACTACTAAATCCCGGCGATGCTCTAATAATAGCCGGCAAAGGCCACGAAGATTACCAAATAATAGGCAAAGAAAAACGCCATTTCAGCGATTATGAAGTAGCGGTTGAGGCTTTGAGTTAAATCTGAAACCGTCAGAGGCTTCGCCGACCACACCTCCACAAACTTTTTGAAAAAAGTTTGACAAAAACTTTAAAGTTTATGGGGTGGATGAGGATCCATGGCCTGTTATTCCAATGCTAAGTTTTTTTGCTTCTTTTTTTGAAAAAAAGAAGTGGAGGTGTTGGAGGCGAAGCCTCCGACGGTTGTAATCCCTACCGAAAGGACAATCACCCCATGAACCTATCCATACAAGAAATTGCCAGCGCCAGCGGTGGGCGCATCCTGGGCGAAGCTCGGGACGCGGCCATCACAAGTGTTTCAACACATACCCAAAAAATACAGGCGGGCGCACTTTTTGTGCCAACTGTGGGGGAAAATGTCGATGGCCATGATTATATACAAACCGCCGCCAAAAATGGCGCGGTATGCGCGTTTACGGAAAAAGAGAACCTGGCGCAAACTTCGGATATTCCGCTAATTTATGTGGCTTCCACCCGCCGCGCGCTTATGGATTTAGCGGGTTATTATCGCCGCAAGCATAATATCAAAGTGGTGGCTGTCACAGGCAGCGCGGGCAAAACCACCACCAAGGATATGGTGGCAAATATACTAGAGCAGCGTTTCAAAACCAAAAAAACCATAGGCAATTTTAACAATGACATTGGCCTACCCCTTTCCATTTTCCAGCTAGAACCAGGCGACGAAGCCTTGGTGCTGGAAATGGGCATGAACCACGCCGGCGAAATCCACGAGCTAAGCCTTATAGGCGCGCCAGATATTGCAATAATCACCCATATCGGCGACGCCCATATAGAAAATTTCGAGAACCGCGAGGGCATCCTTCACGCCAAGCTAGAAATAATCGACGGCCTACGCCCCGGCGGCACAGTAATCCTAAACGGCGATGACCCGCTGCTTACCAGCCCTGCCTCCATGGAAAAAACAAAACCTTTCACAACCCTATATCCAAGCCAAAAAAGCATAATTTCTGCAGAAACCATCGGCCTGTCTGAAAGCCGCTGCAGCTTCAACTGGGAGGATAAGACCATAAACCTGACCGTACCCATCCCCGGCGCGCATATGGTAATGAACGCCCTGCTGGCCACGGTTGCAGGCCTCACACTAGGCGCGACCTCAGAAGAAATCACCAAAGGTTTCGACTATCTAATCCCCGCAGAGGGCCGCCTAAAAGTTGAAACCGCCGGCGACATGACCATAATCAACGACGCCTACAACGCCAACCCCGCCGCCATGCAAGAGGCCATAAAAATCCTCTGTGCAGAAAACCAGCGCAAAGTAGCCATCCTAGGCGACATGAACGAGCTTGGCCATGTGGCCGAAGCCCGCCACAGGGAAGTTGGCCAATTCGCCAAAGAGGCCGGTGTGAGCTTGCTAATCTCCATAGGTGAGCTGGCCAGCCATATCCACCAAGGCTTCGCAGACAGCGCCAATTCCCTACATTTCCCCACCGTAGAAGCCTTCCTTGCCCAATGGCAAAACCACCTAAAACCCGGCGATGTAGTGCTAATTAAAGCTTCACGGGGTATGGAATTTGAAAAAATCACAAACAGCATCATGTGAAGCAAGATATAAACTACAATCAGCCTCGGAGGTTCTATCCACATGAATACCGCAGTGTACGCAATCCTAATCGCATTCGTGGCGAATATCGCCCTATGCCCTATGCTTATCCCTTCGCTGGTTAAGCTAAAATTCGGCCAGTTCGTGCGCACAGACGGCCCTGCCTCCCATTTAAAGAAAGCTGGCACGCCCACCATGGGCGGCATCATGATTATCGTCAGCTTTGTGCTGGCGGCGCTTATCTTCATGCGGGATAACCCTCATGCCGTGGCCGTGGTGCTTACCACTGTGGCCCTTGGTTTCGTAGGTTTTTTAGATGATTTTATAATAATAAAAAAGCGGCGTTCTGAAGGGCTAACCCCTAAACAGAAGCTGTTTGGGCAGGTTTTTGTCGCGGTTGTGTTTTTTATGTGCTGGCGCACCTTGCCTGGCTTTTCTGGGGAGATGCTTATACCATTCTTCCCTGATTTTAGTTTCGATTTTATGGGCATTAATGGCCTTTTGGGCTCTGAATTTAGCCTGCTGGGCTTCACCCCCGGCGATCTAATTTTTGGGCTTTTTGTAATTTTCATCTTCCTAAGCTGCACTAACGGCGCTAACCTTACAGACGGCCTAGACGGCCTGGCTACTGGGGTTACTGCCATCATTGCGGTGTTTTTTCTTTTTTGCGCGTGGATGCTGGACTCGCCGCTGCTGCCTGTTATCGGTGCGGCTGTGGGCAGCCTTATGGGCTTTTTACTGTTTAATGCCCACCCTGCAAAAGTTTTCATGGGAGACACTGGCTCGCTAGCACTTGGCGGCTTTATAGCTGCAATAGCACTTATGCTTAACATGCCCCTATTCCTGGCAATTGTAGCCATAATCTACGTAATAGAATCCCTGTCTGTAATCATACAAATAGGCTACTTCAAAATGACTCGCCGCCGTTTTTTCAAGATGGCACCAATACACCACCACTTCGAGCAATCCGGCTGGCCAGAAACAAAAGTAGTCGCATTCTTCTGCGTGATTACGGCTATGGCATGTTTGTTAGGTTTTCTTGCGTTTCAGGGATTCTAAACCGTCAGAGGCTTTGCCTTCGGCACCTCCACAAGGGGATTTCATCCCCTTGGTCCCTATTTTTTTGATTGATGAGGTTGATTTATGTTTAAGGATATGAAGATTTTGGTTTGCGGCATGGCGCGCAGTGGGATTGCTGCGGCTAGGCTGCTGCGCGAGATGGGTGCTGCGGTTACACTGCAAGATATGAGGGCCGAAGCCCCGGCAGATGTGGCTGGTTTTGAGGTTTATCTTGGGCGCAATCCAGACGATATTGTGCAGGATTTTGATTTGATTATAATTAGCCCCGGTATTTCTATTTATGAGGCTTTTGTGCAAAAGGCCGAAGCTTTGGGCATACCTGTATGGGGCGAAACAGAGCTGGCCTACCGCCTTTGCCCCTGCCCCATGGTGGCCATAACCGGCACAAATGGCAAGACCACGGTTACCACTTTGGTTGGCGAGATTATGCGGCTTAAAAACCCCGGCACGGTTATAGCCGGGAATATTGGCACGCCGCTTACGGCCCTGGTTAACACGCTGAACAAGCAAAACCTTGTAGTGGCCGAGATTTCTAGCTTCCAGCTGGAAACCATAGAGGCTTTCAAGCCAGCCATAGCCACGGTTTTGAATATGACAGAAGACCACCTGGACCGGCACAAAACCATGGAAAATTACATTGCAATGAAATCCCGAATCTTTGAAAATCAAGGACAAAACGATGTAACTGTGCTAAACTTAGATAATGTCATAACCTGCGGCATGAGGCCCCCTGGCCGGGTGGTTTATTTCAGCGCAAAGGAAGAGCCACAATGCGGCGTTTTCTTGCGCGGCGGCGATATAATTTCTAACATGGGCGAAAATGAAACAACGATACTTAATATCTCCCAAACCAAAGTAATCCCTGAAAATGCCCTAGCTGCCACGGCTTTATCGCTGCTGGCAGGGGCCACGCCGCAAATGATTGCCACCGTATTAAAATCCTTCGCCGGGGTGCCCCATCGCCTAGAGCATATCGCCAGCATTGGCGGCGTAAACTACTACAATGATTCTAAAGCCACAAACACAGATGCGGCTATAACCGCACTAAATTCCTTTCGCGAGCCGGTGGTGCTTATAGGGGGTGGCTTTGATAAACAGGCAGATTTTACCCCATGGGTAGAGCTTTTCCCCGCCAAGGTTAGTTATCTCATTCTTATAGGCCAAACGGGCGGGCAAATAGCCAAGGCCTGCGAAGAAATAGGCTTCACGGCGCACCAAAAGGCCGCCACTTTGGAAGAGGCCGTAAACATTGCAAAGAACCTAGCAAAACCCGGGCAAAACGTGGTTTTCTCACCGGCATGTGCTAGTTTTGATATGTTCAAAAATTTTGAAGAACGAGGCGAACTTTTTACGCAATATGTAAAGGCCAGCCAGTAGAGTTCTTCTGAAATTGTAACAAACGCAATTTCAGAAGAAGCAAATGATTTAAAATGTAACTTTTTCGAACTCTCTTACGGGAATTTCGGAAGAAGTCTAGTGATATGAGGTGAAAATATGGTAGGGAGCAGGCCGCGACCAAACCGCGCATCTGGCACCGTTAACGAGCGAACCCGCCCAAGAGACGACGCACAGGTGCGGCTGATAGACAGAATCGACTACACCCTGCTTTTTGTGGTGTGTTTGCTTGTGCTTATTGGCATTGTCATGGTGTTTTCGGCCAGCCATATGAACGCTGCCGTGCGCCAGGGTGACCCATTCCATTTTCTTACACGCAACTTGGTATTTGCGGCTCTTGGGGCAGCGGCCATGATTGCGCTTATTAACGTGAGCTACGAGCTTATTAAGCCTTTTGTGGTGATTATTTACGGCGTTTCTATTGCGCTGCTTATTTCGGTTTTAATTTTTGGTGAAGAGGCCGGCGGCGCCCAGCGGTGGATAGAACTTTTTGGGATACAGTTTCAACCTTCGGAGGTTGCACGTGCGGCAGTTATTTTCACCATGGCTTATATGGCAGATAAATTCCCGCGCCTTGCGGCAACTTGGAAGGGGCTTTTTGTATACGGCGCAGTTGTTGGCGTGGTGGTTCTTTTCATAGTGCTGCCGGGGGGCATGACTGCCGCCATTGTTACCGCGGCCATTGGCGCTGGCATGATTTTTATGGCTAGCCCGCATATTTGGCGCTTTCTTGTGGTGGGTTCAGTTGGAGTTGTTGGGATTGGCGGGTACCTTTGGCGAATGGCCACAGACGACGGCGGAGACTTCCGCGGAAACCGCGTTGTAGCCTGGTTAGACCCCTTTGCAGACCACCTAGACACTGGCTTCCAAACCATACAATCCTTGTATGCAATAGCCAGCGGAGGCCTTTTTGGCCTGGGCTTTGGCAACAGCCGCCAGGCTTCATTTATACCAGAACCCCACAACGACATCATATTCGCCGTTATTGTTGAAGAAATGGGGCTTATTGGCGCGTCTTTAATCTTGCTGCTTTTCGCAGTATTTATTTGGCGCGGCATACTGGTGGCAATAAACGCCCCCGATACCTTTGGCAGCATGGTGGCCGCAGGCATAGTCCTGGCAATAGCCATCCCCGCAATAATTAACATAGCGGTAGTGACTAACACCATACCAAACACAGGCATAAACCTACCATTTATAAGCTACGGCGGCACATCTTTAATTGTAAGTATGGCTTTAGCCGGGGTGCTGATAAATATTTCTAGGTTCTCTAGGGCTGGTAGCCGAACGTGATAAGGCCGCCCGGAGCTTCGCCTCTAGCACCTCCACTTCTTTCTTTGAAAAAAGAAGTGGTAAATTTATTTTTATGATTTTCATGGGAGACGATTTCAAAACCGTCTCCCTTTTTTGTATGAATCACTGCGACGGTAGAAAACGCAAAACAACTTATTACAGATTGTAATAAGTTGTTTTGCGCTGCCGCGCCCAAAGCCGCCACTATGAAAACTTATGGGTTATGCTGTGAAGGGTGGAAATAACGCCCACAAATGCTTATACTACTCGCTTACCAGTGCCCCAAACTCTTACCATAATGAAATTTATGATTAGTCGTAAGGATTTTATTGGCGAGTTCTTTATTTCGTAATCCCATAATCATTACGTTATTATCTGTTACTTCATTATTTCCGTGATTTATGAAATAAGCGGGACGCTTCAAAAGTACGAAACCTAGTTTTTGGTAGAAATTAATTATGCCACTTTCCGTTTCAGCCTCCATGCAGGCAACGTCAATCCCAATTTCGTCAGCCTTTGCCAACGCCGCTTCAGCAAGTTTTCTCGCATAACCTTTCCCTTGATATTCGGGAAGAACCGCCAAACCGCCGAAGCCTCCCAAAAAATATTCTTGTCCGTCATATTCGGTTAATACTTTATGCACCGCAGCCCGCCCAACAGCTTTTTCGCCATCAAAAAGCAGGAACATACCATCCTCCGGCGCGCTATATTCGTATGTGCTTTCGTCAAATTCATTATCTTCCTCAGGGTCATCGGGGTCGCCCGACAAGCACATTTCATTTATTATATCCACATGTTTTTGTTGTTCTTCCGTCATCGTCCCATCAGGAATATAACGTATTTCCATGATTATTCCCCCTGTTCAAAATATAGATTTTACGCACGTACCAACTCGTTGGGTGGTACATAAGTGCGCCATTAGACTTTTTGCATAACTGAAATTTCGCTTCGGGGTTGCGCTAACCCCTCACCGCAATCTTGACGTTATGCAAGAAGCCTATTAATGTTTGGACAGTCCAGCCAGTAAAGTAATTTTATCACATCTTTGATACTTTAACATGACGAAGTTGTCAGAACTGCGTTATTTCCACCATTCACAGCATAACCCATATAAGAAGATGGTCAATTTTCATGCATTTAGTTCTTCGAAAGGCAAAGCTTCTCGCCCATACAAAGCGGGAAAACGCAGTTAACGCCGTGACGTTAATCATTTTGTCATTCCTGCGCATTAATCCCCGGAAAAGAAAATAAGCTTCCCGCCAAAGGGACTGGCTGCACCCATCAAAAAGCCGAGATTATACCAAAACCCAGTATTGTAGGCTTCGTAAATTGTTACGGTATCGCTAAAAATCGAGCCTATTAGCGTAAAAATCACGATAACACCATGCCAAAGCCCCCAAAAGAACCCGGCTGGGTTTTCGTAGTAATACGCGCCGCCGCCGGGGACGCAGCCTGTGAGGGCGAAACCCAGCAGAAGCAGCATTGCACAGATACAAATGATTCGTTTTTGCATAGGTTTTCTCCGTTCTATTCGAGCGTTCTTAGGTTATCTATGCGCTCTGGGTTCTCCTCTGCTGACCATTCTTCCAACGTGGCGCAGGGGAAGCTTTTGCATTTACCGCAATGTGGTAGGTTTTTCTCTGTGGCACAATCATGGATTTCGCATCTGCCGCCCCAAACACATTCACCTTTTGGGGCGCAGATGCGGCAGCCTTCGCATTTGCCTTCCAGTTTAAACCCGCAGGCATCGCAATCTATTCCGCAAACTGAAAGGTTCATCAATCGTACTCCCGTGTGATTCCCTTGGCTTTTTCCGCTATGCGCTGCGCTTTTACGCAAAGCTCTGCGGCTTTAAATGCATGTTCCTGGGTCATGGCGTTTTCTGTACGGTTCAAACAATCTAGAATAAGCTGGCCAAAGTATGGATGCCCAACTTTGCCATTTACATCTATATATTGTTCGGTTTCTTTATTGGCCAGGAACAAATGCCCGCCACCTTTTGCGCGGCCTAGGTCGCAATATTTACGCAGTTCTATAAAGCCATCTGTGCCCAATATAAATGTGCGGCCGTCGCCCCAGGTGCTTAGGCCGTCTGGGGTAAACCAGTCTACCCGGAAGTAGCCTGTTGTGCCATTATCGCCTTTTAGGGTGCAATCTCCAAAGTCATCCAGGCCAGGGTGGTCTGGGTTGTTGAAGTTTTCAACCTGAGCGGCCATAATTTCTGCATCTTTACTGCCTGTGTAGTACAAAAACTGCTCTATCTGGTGGCTGCCAATATCACAAAGGATACCGCCGTATTGCTCCCTTTTAAAGAACCAATCTGGCCGCCAGCCAAGCCCTGCACGGTGCGGCCCCATGCCCATGGTCTGTACAACCCGCCCTATCGCGCCATCATCTATCAACTGCCCCGCAAAAATCGCGGCCTCTACATGCAACCTTTCAGAATAATAAACCGCGTACTTCTTCCCGGTCTTCTCTACCATCGCCTTGGCCGCCTCTAGCTGGCCAAGTGTGGTAAGCGGCGCCTTATCTGTAAAATAATCCTTTCCGGCCTCCATGGCTCGCAACCCCAGCGGGCAACGCTCGCTGGCAATATTAGCGCTGGCCACAAGCGCCACTTCCTTATCTTCAAAAACCTGGCCTTCGCTAGTTGCGGCTACAGCCTGGGGGTACATCTCCAAATATCTTTTAACCTTATTTGGGTCAGGGTCATAAATATATTTTAGCGTAGCCCCCGCCTCTACCAACCCATTGCACATGCCGCCAATATGCCCGTGGTCCAGGCCGATGGCCGCAAAAACAAACTCCCCTGGTTTAACAACCGGGTTTGGCTTACCCTTAGGCGCGTAATTCATTCCACTTGCTGGCATTTTTTCGTCCTCCTTTTATTTGAACCGTTAGATTATTTAAGACCGTCAGAGGCTTCGCCTCCGACACCTCCACTTCTTTTTTTGGAAAAAAAGAAGCAAAAAAACTTGAAATTTAATTTTGTGGTAGAGACGTGTTGCCCGGATTTTGCTTGGGTTTATACGCCCCGTGTTTTTCGGTTTTGCGGATGTAATTCAGTTGGTCGGATTTTCCGACCAACTGAATTTTTCAGCGACGGTCTTTTTCAAATTTAAAGTTTTGTGAAAGTTTTTTCAAATGCAACTCAAAAGAAACCTGGCGAAGCCTCTTGCGATTTTATTTTAGCTACTAAAAATTCCCCAATGTAATATCTCCGGCCAAATCATCCACGGCTTTGCCCTTCTCGTAGAAGCGTGTGCCATGTTTTATTATGCCTTCAAAGGTGTAGAAGGGGTCATCTTTGGCTAGGGGTAATGTTACTGTTTGTTTTAGGCAGCCAGATTTGTATATGGCAGAGATTAGCTCTACGGTTTTGCGGCCGTCTTCGCCGGTGATTAGGGGGCGGGTGTTGGTTTCTAGGGCGGCCAGCACGTTGTTTACTTCACCTGCAAAACCCTCATATGGCTGGTTGGCGAAGGAATTGTACTTATCTGTTAGTTCTTTTTCTAGTTCTGGGTTGCGCTTGCCAAAGCCGTTTGGCTGGGATATTTCTGCCGCCACGCTAAAGGGAGCTGCTATTTTCGCGTCTTCGCATTGCAACACTATGCTTTGTGTGCCGCCGTGATGTACTACAGAGCTGGTTACATTAGCCAGCGCGCCGTCTGCGTATTTTAGTATGGCGAAGGATAAATCTTCTACTTCGCTGTTGTCGTGCATTACATTGGATAGCACAGATGTTACTTCGGCTGGCAGTTCTTTTTGAATCCAGTTTATCATGTCTATTTGATGCACCGCATGGTTCAATGTGGGGCCGCCGCCTTCTTTTTCCCATGTTCCGCGCCACCAAAGGTCGTAATATGGCCGGCCGCGCCACCATAAGGAATCCACATGGGCTGCGCGGATTTTGCCTGCCATGCCTGTGTCTGCCAGGGTTTTTAGTTTAAAAATCATGTCGTTAAAGCGGTTCTGCGCGCCGCAGGATAACACCACGCCGTTGCGCTTTTCTGCCGCTAGCATTTCGTCACATTCTGCAAGGCAGGTGGCCATTGGTTTTTCTACCAGCACATTCATTTTCTTGTCCATGCAATCTATAGAAATACTTGCATGTACGTAAGGCGGAGTACAATTTGATACCAAATCAACTTCCACGCCAGATTCCAACATCTCTGTGTGTGATGCAAAAACCTGGGCATCTGCAAGTTCAAACTGGGTCTTTTTTTGTTCGCATTTTTCTGGGAAAATATCCACCAGCGCCACAATCTTGCATCTTTCCGGGAACATCAAATAGCTGGAAATATGCGCCCCAGAAATATTCCCACAACCTACAATAGCAACTTTAATCATACATAACCTCCTATTTTTTCGCGGCAGCAGGGGATTTTTTTGAGCCTCTGCTATTCCTACGACATTTTCTAATATTTTATCATAGTTTTACAAATGCTGCTTGTTTTTTACTCCAAAATTTGTTTATATATACAAAAACCGAAAGGATGAACCAGCCATGACCTATCATGTAGCCAAAACAGGCAAAGAGTCCAACAGCGGGAGCGCAACCCAGCCATTTTTAACAATCTCTGCCGCCGCGGCAGTGGCCACCGCAGGGGACACCGTAATCGTACACCAGGGTGAATACCGGGAATGGGTAAAGCCAAAAAACCCCGGCCTAAGCCATAACCGCCGCATAACCTACAAAGCCGCAGATGGCGAAAAAGTTGTGATAAAAGGCTCGGAGCGCATACAAACCTGGGAAAATGTCGAGGGCAGCCTATGGCGCGTGACGCTGCCAAACAGTTTCTTTGGCGGCTACAACCCATATGTAGAAACCATTTATGGCGACTGGTTCAAATGGCCGGTAAACCGCCCCGTCCACCTTGGGGATGTATACCTAAACGGCATGTCCTTCTTCGAGGCAGAAAGCCTGGACCATGCCAAAAACCCCAAAATAATCACAGAACATCTAGACCGCTGGACAGAAGAAATAGTACCAGTAAAAAACCCAAACCAAACCAAATATCTATGGTTTAGCCAAGTAGACGAGGCCAACACCACAATCTACGCCAATTTCCACGAAGCCAACCCAAATGAAGCCTGTGTAGAAATAAACGTGCGTAAATGCTGCTTCTACCCAGAAGAAACCGGCCGTGATTATATTACCGTAAGCGGCTTCGAGATGGCACATGCCGCCACCCCTTGGACGCCCCCAACCGGAGACCAACCAGGGCTAATTGGCGCCCATTGGAGCAAGGGCTGGATAATAGAGAATAACATAATCCACGATTCTAAATGCAGCGCAGTAAGTATAGGCAAGCCCGCAGCCTACGGCAGCAACTACCGCACCAGCCGCAAAGACAAACCCGGCTACCTATACCAGCTAGAAACTGTTTTCGCGGCCAGCCACGCAGGCTGGAGCAAAGAAACAATAGGCTCACATATCATCCGCAACAATATAATTTACAATTGCGGGCAAAACGGCATAGTTGGGCATCTAGGCTGCGCCTTCAGCGAGATTTATGGCAATCATATTTACAACATAGATATGAAGCGGGAGTTCTTCGGCTCAGAGATTGGCGGCATCAAGCTACATGGCGCGATAGATGTGCAAATCCACAGCAATTACATCCACGATTGCTCTTTGGGCATCTGGCTAGACTGGCAGATTCAAGGCACGCGCATTAGCAAAAACCTGCTACATTCTAATAACCGCGACCTGTTTATAGAAGTAACCCACGGCCCAGCCATGATAGACCACAATATCTTCGGCTCTAAATACGCCTTCGACAACTACGCCCAAGGCACAGCCTATATCCGCAACCTAATAGCTGGCAAAATGATTATCAAAAAAATGCTAAACCGCGCCACACCCTACCATATCCCCCACAGCACAGCTATAGCCGGGATAGCCATGGTATACGGCTATGATGACCGTCTGTACCAAAACATTTTCATAGGCAGCGCAGCCAGCGCCAACAAAGCCGCCGCCAGCCAAAATGCAGACCCCGAGGCAGCCAGCGGCGGTAGCAACACAGCAGAACTATTCGGCACGGCAATGTACGACCCCGCCACCGCCTCCCTTGAGGAATATATAGACAAAATAGAGGCAATGAACAAAGCCACCCCGGGGGATTTATATCTTTTCGAAATGGTAGAACAACCCGCATATGTATCCGACAACGCCTACTTCAACAACGCCAAAGCCTTCGCGAAAGAAGCCCGCAAGCTAGACACTCCAGGCTTCGACACGGAATTCTCCATAGAGGAAGACAGCGGCGCGGCTTGGCTAAACATTACCCTGCCGGAAGGCTTCCAAAGCTTCACCTCTGGCGCGCATTGCACAAACACCATCCCCAGGGTACGTATTGTAGACGCAGAATACGAAAACCCCGACGGCAGTAAGCTTGTGCTGGATTCAGATTATCATGGCCAGCAGCTTGTAGGCGAAGCCGTGGCGGGGCCAATTTTCGGGCTAAAACCTGGGAAGAACCGAGTGCAGGTTTGGAGGCCTAACCATGTGCCCACCCCTTTGTAAAAGTGACACCAAAGAATCCTTACGGGAATTATACCTTAAAATAACTGAACGCCCTGGGGTTTTGGATGGATGGAAACAATCTGTTTTACGAGGAATAAAAAGCCTTTTGCTATAGTTTTAGCAAAAGGCTTTTCGTTATCTTTTATACCTCAAACTCTGCCGACAGTACATACACATCAAAGTCCCCGGTGCGGCGCAGGAAGATTACTTCTGTGCGGAAGGAGTATTGCCCTGGGGCAAGTTCGCCGAAGAAATGTGGGAAGTTCTGGGCCATTCGTGTTGAACTTGAGTGGGGCATTACTGGTATGCCCTCCATAGTAAATGCTGTGTTTTCTGGGAAGGGCATTTTTTCCCATTCGCCGTCATTCATTTTGTACAGCGAGAATGGGCGGCCACCCATATACTGCCTGGCTGTGGGGTTGACAATATAATAGGTAATCCCTTGCGGCGTGACGCTGATTACATCAAGGCTAAGCCCGCCTTCGGGGATATCGTCAATGATATTGCGAGTCCTTTCACCGGGCGGCAATGGCTGCCGCCAATTAAACTCTTCACGTTCTGGCGCTTGGCGGATTAGAATATTATACAGCCGCATCATACTGGCTATGCCTTGGGCACGGGTGTAGCTGCCCTGAGGGTCAAATTCCATATTGCCTACGCCGCCCATTATGCCTGCCAGCTGCATTGTGATTATGGCCTCTAGCGCCCATGGGGATATTTGCCCTTGGTCTGCAAATGGCGGCGGAATCATTAAGGAGGTAGCGAATGGTATCTGTGTGGCTGTGGCCAGCCTATTAAGCATGGTTGCGGCTTGTTCCCGGGTTAGCGGCCCTTGGGGGTTAAAATAACCGCCGCCCACGCCTTCTACTACACCTAGGTTGGCCATTTTTAGTATATTGGGGTCGCTGGTGTCGCTAAAGGCTGCGGCACTGGTTAAGTTTCTGCCGGTTAGATGCTGGTAAAGCGGCACGGCTAATGCGGCAAATTCTGCCCGGGTTAGGGGCTGGCGCAGGTCGCCTTGCAATTCTTCTGGCAGCAGGCCTAGAGATAGGGCTTGGTTTATATATTCCCTTGCCCAGATTATATCTGGGTAGAAATCCCAGTTTATGGTGGAGATGTCTGGAACATATGTGCCGCCAAAACCGCCCGGAGGCAGCCATCCGCCCGGGGTGTGTACATCCCATGGTTCTGTAAGTGGTGGCGGCTGGTTAATCACGATAATTTTTGATGGGGTTACGGTTGGCGGGCGCTGGGCGTAAGCATCCCCAAAAACAACTGCAAGTTCAAGATGAGTTAGCTCACCCGTAAAAGGCTCTCCATACCTTGTTACCACTTCTGCATCATCTGTGATATTAAGGTAAATGCTAAATTCATCCGAGAGTATGCGATGGCTGTTAATCAACCTGCCATCGCTGCCAAAACTGCCAAGAAACATCTCGTAATCGCCATTCACAATAACCAATGGCTCAATCTGCGGCATATCATACATTATAGTTGCCCCAAATGGCGTGTGGTAGAAAGCCACAACATCCCCCACAGCAAACTTTTGGCCAAAAAATGTCATAGCAAAATCAACGGTAAGTGGCGAGAAAAAACCATCACCGCTTAAATGAACATAATAAGCATCTGGCCGCCCAGAATCAGCACTTGACACCATCGTCAGCACCTCGGCCTCGGAGCGCATAAATGCATTCCAGCCCCCAAGCCCAAAATGGCCAACAATAAAATCCCCTACCGCAATCTCATCCCCAACAAGATAAGTATTCGGCTGCTTAACAAAAAACATACGCTGCCCATCTTCTTGCTCTATTTCTATCAATATGCCTTCGCCAGGCCAAGTTCGGAGTTCCACAACCTCCCCTGCCCTATAGCCAAACAAATTTACAAAAGTAATCCCCTGCACAGGCAGCGCAAAACCCGCCATCATCACAACTGCAATACAAAACGCAATAAATTTTTTCATTTTGTCTTCCTCCTTCTAATCATGTAAACAACCCGGCCATGATTTTATTACATATCCTGCCCAAATGTAACATAACTGAAACAAAGCCCCGAAACACAAACCAGGTTTAGCGGTGACGGCTAAAATTAAAACATTCGCAGGCATAAATAGCCGTGCAGCCCCCTATATTTCCATAAAAAAGTTAAAAAATTTAGCCATTTACACCCCTATTTATTTTTCCAAAAAAATAAATGAAAAATTTTTTTAACAATAATGGCTAATTTACGGGCTTTTTAACATCCGGATTCTGTAAAAACACTGTTTTTTGCCATAAAAATGGTACCATACGGTACCATAATCAAGAAAAAATGGTACCGTATGGTACCACAAAACCAAAAAAACTAAAATTTTTTGCCAAGCTTTTTTCAAAAGTAACACGAAATAAATCCTGCGGCATGAAATGCCTGGTTGGCGAAACGAACCCTATGAAAGCGGTGGAGATATGGCCGGCAAAGCTTCTGGCGGTTTAACTGACACTTGCGTAAATCCCACTACAAGTATACAATTACAACAAAATCTTAGATATTGGAGGGCATATTATGAATGAAACTTTAAAGGCCATTATGGAGCGTTACAGCTGTAGGGATTTTTGCGGGGATAGACTTGCGGACGAACAGGTGCAGGCTATTGTAGAGGCTGCGCTGGCCGCGCCAAGCGCCATGAATAAAATGCCCTGGCATATTGTGGCCGTGACCAACAAAGGCCTGATTGACGAGATGGACGCAGCGGCCATAGAGGCCATTGGCCAATGGGAAGATAAAGGGCTGTATAATCGCATAACCGAGCGCGGCGGCAAGATTTTTTATAATGCGCCTTGCATGGTGTTTATTTTAAGCGATGACAGCAATTTTGCTGCGGTAGATTGCGGTATTGCCACCCAAAATGTAGCCCTGGCGGCACATGGGCTGGGGCTTGGCAGCGTAATTTGTGCCATGGCCAAGATTCCGCTAGATGGCCCGAGGGGCAGCGAGTTTAAGAAGCTGCTAAAATTCCCAGAGGGGTATAATTTTGGCATGGCGGTGTGCATAGGCCGCGTAAACAGCGGCAAACCACCGCATATTTTAGACCACAACAAGGCAACATATATTAACTAGGGGAGCAAATTATGGGCGATATATTTAAAGAACAAATTGTAAAGCGCAAGGCCACAGCAATAGATGCAGCGGTTAAAATTGGGCTTATTTTGGCTGTTGCGGCTATTTTTGTAATCAGCCTTATGCTGGTGCAGGGGCTTAGCGTGCTAATAACCTTTGCCGCGGGCTTTGGCGCAATGTATCTAATAAGCTTCCGCAATGTGGAATACGAATATGTTTTCACCAACGGGGAACTAGATGTGGATATAATCTACAACCAATCCCGCCGCAAGCAGCTATTTTCTGCAAATGTGAAAGATATAGAAATAATGGCCAATGCAGAAAACAAAGACCAATCTGGCGCATTCAATTCATTTGAAACATTGCTAGACTTCTCCAGTGGCGAAACCAAACCAAACACATACTTTTTCATGATAAATTACAAAAACAAGCGCAGCCAGGTAATTATCGAGCCCAATGAAATGATGCTAAAGGCCATCAGCGGGTCTGTTAGCAGGCAAAGGCTGTTTTTGTAGATATGAGATTAACAAGAAAAAGACCGCGGTAAGCGCGTGAAGAAATCCTTATCGCACAGCAGCTTCGGCTAGAGCTTGCGAGAGGGATCAGGGCAGCGCCCCATTAGAATGAAATGGAGAGTATTATGCCAAAACCAATAACCGAAGGCCTGGCCTTCGACGATGTGCTAGTGCAACCAGTATTCTCAGATATCCAACCAGCCAATGTAGATACATCCGTCAGCCTTACAAAAGATATCCGGCTAAAAATCCCATTTATGTCTGCAAGTATGGATACGGTTACAGAATCTAAAATGGCCATTGCTATTGCCCGCTATGGAGGCATGGGTGTTATTCACAGGCATCTGCCCATAGAAGCCCAAGCCACAGAAGTGGACCGCGTAAAGCGCAGCGAACATGGCGTTGTTACAGACCCCTTCTTCCTTTCGCCAAACCATTATGTGTACGAAGCAGATAAGCTAATGGGCAAATATCGCATATCCGGCGTGCCAATAGTAGAACATGACAAGCTCGTGGGCATTATCACCAACCGGGACCTACGCTTTGAAACTGATTACAGCAAAAAAATCTATGAAGTAATGACCAAGGGCAGCCTAATCACAGCCCCAGAGGGCACAACCATGGCCGAGGCCAAAGCAATCCTAACCCGGCATAAAATCGAAAAACTACCCATAGTAAACGAGCAAAACCACCTAAAAGGGCTAATCACCATCAAGGATATAAACAAGGCCGTGAAATATCCCATGTCTGCAAAAGACGCCCAGGGGCGGCTTCTTGTGGGTGCAGCGGTGGGCATTACAGACGATTATATGGAAAGAGTAGCGGCCCTTGCAAAACGTAAGGTAGACGCAATCGTGCTAGAAACACCCCATGGACACGCCAATGAAGTGCTGGCGGCCATCAAGGCCATAAAAGCCAACTTCCCAGAGATAGCCCTTATCGCCGGCAATGTAGCCACCCCACAGGCCACCACCATGCTAATCGAGGCCGGAGCAGATGCCATAAAAGTAGGCATTGGCGCGGCATCCGTTTCTACCAAGCGGGTGATAGCCGGGGTTGGCATCCCACAAGTTTCTGCAATAGAGGCCTGTGCAGACGCGGCACGCCCCAGCCGCACCCCAATAATAGCCGACGGCGGCATCCGCTACAGCGGCGATATAATAAAAGCTTTAGCCGCAGGTGCAACCGCCTGCATGATGGGTAATCTATTCGCAGGCTGCGAAGAAAGCCCCGGCACAACAGAACTCTTCCAAGGCCGTAAATTCAAGGCCTACTGCGGCATGGAACTAGGCCAACACAACCCAGAAAACGACAACGACAGCCACTCCATAGCCAATATAAAGATATCCCGCGGCATAGAAGGCCGAGTAACCTTCAAAGGCAACCTATCAGACGTACTCCAGCAGCTACTGGGCGGCCTAGCCATAGGCATGAGCCACGCCGGCTGCAAAACCATAGAAGAACTCCAAACAAACACAAGCTTCATACGAGTAACTGCTGCCGGAATCCAAGAAAGTCACCCCCATAACGTGCAGATAACCCGGGAAGCGCTTAATTATATTGTAAATTAGGGTAAATTGATGCCGCAAGAGGCTTCGCCATGGTTACAATGGCTAGTGGGAAGCGAAAACGTGCAGCGTCCAACCAGTTCCAATTTGCGGCATCTAAGCCGCAGTCTACATACGTTAAGGAATACGGGTACCCGCCACATTCCTATGTTGGTACTTTTTATGGAGGTCTACCAATGAAAAAACTACTTTTGCTATTTACTATAACCATTATCGCGCTGGTGGGCTGCGGCAGGGCTGAGCCTGTAGAGGTTTTGCAGCCTATTTACGATTTTGCAGAAACACCAACACCATACCAGCCAGCCAGCCCCGCCGCTGTTGGGCCGACAATTTAAACACAACGCTTAATCATGGCATTTTGACTGTTGTTTGCGACATACTCAATTATGCGCTTGTATTGGTCATCGAAGTTAAGTTTAATTTCAACCGTGCCATTGTCATGTAACAATATGATGTCGATTAAATCAACCAGCAATTCACGGTTCAACTCCAATATACTCTTATGCTTTAAAAAGGTTTGAAAGTAAGAATTTTCGGC
>WQVK01000001.1 GCA_009784025.1 Defluviitaleaceae bacterium | reverse complement strand
TCCGTATTTGGAATTGTTTCAAACCATATTTGCTGGCGCAATATGGCTTACGATACCGATCTCTCAGCACCGTTTGGGTCCCTATTTCTTTCTCTTGGTTATTCTGTTTTCAAGGGGCAATTTGTTGCCTCGCCTGTCCCTTCTCGGGAGAGGCAAAGGCTATTATGGACTAAATCCTAGATTATGTCAACACCTTTTTTTAAATTATTTTTTTGCATTAAAAAACCCCGCCATCGCTGATTATTGGCGGGGTTTATAATTCGACATGATAGGCGCAACAATCATCTTGTGACAATATGGCCACCAAAATATAAGAAAATCTACCATCTTCTTGCAGGATTATTTCCCCAAATTCTACATCTGTGAAAAGTGGTGATTGTAAAATCCCGGTTCTGTGGGTTTGAACCGCCGCGAAATCATTGGCCAGGCCGTTGATGATGGCGGTTGCGCTGCGGTATTCTATGCTTAAAAGGGTTGCGCCGCCTGGGGTTTCGTCGTAGATGACCCGCAATGCATCCGGGTTTATTTGGCGAATGCTGTGGCTGCTAAAAAAATCGTAGCTTAGCTGGCAGCTGGGGCGTTGTAGGGCTTGAATGTACATGTGCTCTGCCTCGCGGGCCAGCAATTTCTGCCTTATGGCGGCAAATTCTTCCTGCCTGCGCTCCTCTGCCTGTGTGAAAAGAAAAACCGCCAGCACCGCCGCAAGAACTATCGTCAACTGCATGGCGACGGCTTTCTTTATTGTGGCTGCCAGCCTTTGGCGCGCCAGCATGGGCGGCGGCATCAGGTTTATTTCGCGATGCCTTTTTCTTTTGGAGAACATAATGCGACCCCCTCATTTTGTTGTACTTAATTTAGGAAAGGATTTATTCCAGCATTAAAATATCGGATACTTGGCAATCTAAAACAAAGCAGACCCTGGCCAGCACATCCAGGTCTAATCTTTCGATTGTGCCTTCATAAAATCTGGTGGCAACTTGAAAACGAATCCCTGCCCTGGTAGCTAGCTGATTCCTGTTTATTTGCTTCTCGTCCATGATTTTTTTGGTATTGAATATGACTTTTTTATAGCTTTGAGGTACGAAAATTGAGTTTGCCATAAGACAGCTCCTTCCAGAAATAGTCTATATTCAAGGGTATCGTTTTACAATTAACATATATCACGCCTGCATATACGTGGCCACATCGTAGAGATAGGCAAATAGAATTTTAACGATTTCGGCAACCTTTAGCGTCCCTAATGTAATTTAGAATCTCGTTTCGCACAGCCGTATGTCGCAGCTTCGTTTAAAAACCAGCAAGATTTTACCCCTAAATTATGTACGCGCAACCAAAACCTCACAAATAATTCAGTTGGTCGGAAATTCCGACCAACTGAATTATTTTTCATTAGAGTTCTTCTGAAATTGCAAAAAACGCAATTTCAAAAGAAGCAAAAGATTGAAAATGTAACTTTTCCGAAATTAAAAAACGTAATTTCGGAAGAAGTCTATTTCCTTTCCAGCATCATATGGTAGTCCTCATTGGCCTTTGGGGATGTGTTTTCCGTAGTTCCACGCCAGGAAATCTTGAAGCCGTTTTTCTCAAACACCCGGCGGCTTCTTATATTATAGTCACTGATTAGACCATATACTATGTTTGCCTGCTGGTTAACGAAGGCGAAATCCACCAGCAGCCTGACGATTATCGTGCCGATGCCTCTGTTCCAGTAGGATTTTTCGCCAATCATCATGTCTATGCGACGCACATCCTGGCCGGGATGTTTTGCGGCGATTTCTTTTATGTTCATTTTTTGTAGCCAACATTCGCCCACGGGGATGCCATCGGCCTCCACCAAAAAGCAGAAGGCGTTTTGAGATACGCCGCCGTAAATATCGTTTACGGTTTCTGGGGGGTTTTCTTGTACGTCGTCGCCTTCGCTCCAAAAAAGCATTTCTGGATCTGCGTTCCATTTGTATAGAAAGGGGAGGTGCTGGTCTGCCAGAGGGCGTAGGGTGATGTTACCTTCTTGCAGGATGGTTTCGTGGGGTTTCATTATGTTCATGTTTGTCCTCCTGAATTCAACCAATACGATTTTCGGGCCGGTCGAATTTATTTTCCAGCCCCTGTTGGAGCATGAAGCGAGTGGCTAAGTCGCATTTGCCATACATTATCGCCGAATTTTTGGGCCAATTCCCGCAGAGTGGATGCTGCGGTTTCCCAAAAATCACATCCTACCCTTCATACTCTGCCCGCAAAATAGAATAACAAACCGCATCAAAAACCAGCCCGTCGTACCTCTTGCTGCCCTGCCGCAACATCCCTTCCCGGGTGAACCCACATTTCTCCACAACCCGCCGGGCGCGGTCATTGAACGATTTATGGTAGGTAGAAACCAAAGCCAACTCCATATCCTCAAAAGCATACTTTACCGCCCGTTTTGCCGCCTCTGTGGCAATCCCCTGCCCCCAATAATCTGCAGACACCACAAAACCCAGCTCCCGCACGCTAATGCCAACCCTCTTGCTATCCTTGTGAAGCCCCACAGAGCCAATAACCTTACCCGTCTCCTTCAAAACAATAGCCCAAATATCATCATCGTCAATAAAATACTGAATCACCTTCAGCGACTCCTCTCGGCTACCATGTGGCGGCCAGCCCCCATTTGGCCCAACCTCTGGATGCCGCGCATATTCAAAAAAATCATCGGCATCCTCTAACCTCCAGCCCCTCAAAATCAACCTATCTGTCTCTATTGTTTTCATATCGCACCTCGTTTTTTGTATTTTGAAAAAGTTTACATATTCCTCAAATACTTCATAGATTCCGGCTTTCTCAATGCCACAAGCTCGCTGGCGGTTACAAACTTATACCCCTGCCCTAGCAGCGCCGGGATAATAATGTCAACCGCCGCCACAGTCTGGTGGTTGCCCGCGAAATCATGCATGATTATAGCTGCGCCATCATGAGCCTGGCTTATCGCCTTCTCCACTCGGAAGTTCACGTCGTTGCCGCTATCATAATCCACGGTGTGGTAGCCGTTCACGAACACATACGGCACGGCAGCGTATACCGCGTCGTTTTCCGCGATAAACGGCGCACGGAACACCAATGCCTGCTGGCCAATGGCGTCAAAAATCTTCACGGCAGTGGATTCCACTTCTTGTTTTATTTCATCGCTGTTTAGTGTGGTTAAATTTGGGTGGGTTTCGGTATGGTTGCCAATTTCGCAGCCCATGGCCACGGCGCGCTGCATCACCTTGGCTGAGGTCGGGTTGATATTGCAACCCTGCACAAAAAACGTGGCCACCACCCCATGCTTTTGCAAAACATCTAAAACCTGCACCGTAGTGCCCTCATTTGGCCCATCGTCGAAAGTTAATGCTATGACTTTTTCCATGATTATCGCCTCCGCTAAAATTATAATTGCAACTTCCAGAAAACACAACAGCATCCCCACTCCACCCATATGGAATGCTTTTCGGTTGACAAATCCCACACATTACATACGCTATAAAAAGCGTTTCCAATACCGCTTGGGCGAGACCATTTTGGAATTATTCCACTATGTAATTACTATAAAATCCTCCAAACAAAAATGAACTTATTACAATCTGTAATAAGTTCATTTTTTACTTCACGGCAAAATTTCCCTGTGCAGCCCTACATTCTATGGTGAAATAAATGAGAAACGGTCTTGCCTGAGTGGCACCTGAAACGCCAAGATAAGGCGTTTCAGGCGTTTTTATTGCAACAGGCGAGGCCGATTTCGAATTATTTCACTATAGCAAAACAAATATACCACAGCTACGGGATATCAACCACCTGCCCCGCCAAAACCGTCCACCCTCCAGCCAGCTGTGGGTTAGCCCCTATTAAATCCTCTAGGCTCACCCCAAACTGCTTGGCTATTGCCCACAGGTTCTCGCCGGGGGCTATGGTGTGTACCTGCCTGCTCTTAGCCATTTCAAGCATTGCCTTCACATTCAGCCGCCCGCCAGTTAGTACCTTGCCGCTAAGCCCCGGTAGCCTATCCGCGCTGGCCAATATAATCCGCTTAATCTCCAGGGCAGACAGCCCCGGCCTGTATGCCTTCAGCAAGGCCGCAGCCCCTGCCACATGGGGCGCAGCCATGGAAGTGCCACTCATAGAGCTGTATTCGCCTTTCAGCGAAAGGCTAAAAATATCCACCCCCGGCGCGGCAATATCAGTGGATACGGCACCATAATTAGAGAAATCCGCCAGCGTATCATCAGGGCCTGTGGCCGCCACAGAGATTATATTCTCGCAATCAAACGACGCGGGGTAATCTGGCAAGGTATCATTATCCACCCCATCATTCCCTGCAGATGCCACAAAAAGGCCATTGTAATGCTGTATAGCATGCTCCAAGCTTGGGGAATAATACCGCCCGCCCCAGCTATTGTTCAAAATTTCAATCCCATTAGCATTGGCAAATTCTATGGCAGCAATGGCCGCCGCGAGGCCCATGGCGATATTTCCGATACGCATGTTGGCAATTTTAACTCGCCAGTTTAGCCCGGTTATGCCAACAAAATTATTCCCCACTGCGCCAATGGTCCCGGCCACATGGGTGCCATGGCCGGTCATATCCATGGCCTGGGCATTATTGTTCAAGAAATTCCAGCCACTGTCGCGCATATTCTCCCTAATATCTGGATGCGAAAAATCCACGCCGCTATCTGTAACCCCCACCACCACATCATCACTGCCGGTGGTGTAATCCCATGCGGCTGGCATGTTGACTTTCTCCAGCCCCCATAGATTGCTGTAATACGGGTCATTTGGCCTAACATGCCTGCCATACAAGATATTAGGTTCTGCATGTATCACATTTGGGTGAGCCCTAAGCTGCTCTACAGCGCTGGCCAGGGTTTCATCCTTTTTACATGCCAAATTTAGCAGCATAACATCCCCCACATGGCTGCCACTGCGCGCCGCCGGGAAAATCACCTCCAGCCCATCCCGCCGCATCCCATAAAATACACAGTCTTCATCATTCATATCATGGGAACATACATAATCCTTACATAAGGAAACAACAACCTTACCAGCCTCAAAGCTTCGCATAAAAAAATCACCCTTCATTTTCTTACATTTTATGAAAGGCGATTTCCAGTAGTTCCACCTAAAATACTAAATCTCTTTAAAAAAACACAGTTTCATCATAATATTAGTACCACAGCTTAAATAAAAGCCCTATGCCTCTTCGTTGCCATCGCCAGTTCTATAGTCAGTTAAACCGAAAACAATCCGGCGAAGCTGCTTTGTTTTCGTGTTGGTAGATTCAGTTGGTCGGATTTTCCGACCAACTGGATTTTTCGCTAAAATGTTTGACGCTATTTCTGGCCAAATATTGTAGCTAACGTTTGACATTTTATAAGCTTTGGGATAGCATGAAACTTGTAGGAGTGGCCGCTCTTTGCATATATCTGGCGGCAGAATATTTTGAAGGAGGGGTAAACAGCTTAAATTACAACAGCAGCAAAAGACATCACCTGCCGGCATTGGCTTGCCCGGCAGCCAACAATCATATAAATTTAACCAGAAAGAGGGATTTATTTATGAAGCGCATTATTGCAATTGCTTTTGCAACATTTTTATTAACATTTACCCTAGCCGCATGTAACAGGGACAACGATACCACGGCGCAAGAACCCGCTCAAACCGGCAACGACACCACCGCTGGCAATATCGTTGCAGACACAAACGACCCAACCATGGTTGAAGAAAACATCCGCGACCTTGGCGGCCAGCATTTTATAATAGGTAACTGGTGGAGCAACTGGCATGTGGATACTTTTGAACCCCAAACAGAAGAAGCGGAAGCACGCCTTTTTGACCGCATAGATGTGATGGAACGTTACAATTTCACCATGGAAGTGCGGCGCATGGGCGGCTGGGGCGAAGTTCGCGACATGATTCCCCTTGAAATAATGGCAGGCGGCCGGGATGTACATATCTGGTACATGGAGCCGGCGTGGTTTGGTACCATGAACAACCAAAGATTGTTCGCGCCACTTAGGGATGAATTTTTTGATGCAGCAACCGGGCTTAACTGGCATATGGGTACGATTGATGCATCACGCAGGGAAGGCGTGCCACATGGGTTTGCGCTGGGTATTGTGCCTGGTGGCGGCGTTTTCTTTAATATGCGCCTTTTGGAAGAAGCAGGGCTTGACCCAGAGCTTCCATTTGACTTGCAGCTGGCCGGCAACTGGACATGGGATACATTTATGGATGTCGCCCGCGCCACAACTCGCGACCTTACCGGCGACGGAATCCCAGACACATGGGGCGTCGCAACCTTTGGGCAGGAGTTTTTGGAAAGGGCGCTAATTTCTAACAATGCTATGTTTGTTGGCATGGACCCAGATACAGGCCGCTTCTTAAACACAACAAACACACCAGAATTCCTCGAAGCGCTTGAATGGGCCAACGACCTTGGCACAGAGGGCGTTACCATGCCCGAGCCTGAAGGCATGGGCTGGAACTTCTTTATACCAGCATTTGAAAATGGTATGGCTGCAATGCGAGCCGCAGGCGAACATGAATCTGGTTCTATCGGCAACAACTTGAGCGACCCATGGGGTTTTGTTGCTTTCCCCAAAGGGCCACGGGCAGACACCCATCGCTTCATGGGTAATACCAACTTCCAGGCAATACCTGTAAACTTTAGCGCCGAAGAAGTTGACGACATTATGTTTGCACACCGCCAATGGGTGCGCCCCATGCCTACTTTTGATGACCCATTGGCATGGACAGCCGGCGCTTTTGCCGCCCATTACCACCCGCGCTCTGTTAACGAAACGCTGATGATGTTCTCCCGCAACCCTGGGCTTATGTCTCCGGCGTTCCACCTTATAGTGCCAGGCGGCATGCCACACGGCCCAGAATTTGGATGGCGCATATGGCATGGCAACGACCCCGCCGTAATATTGGAAGAAGCCCAGCCACGGTGGAATGACTACCTGGCAAGGGCAAATGGCGATTTATAGCAACGAAGAATAAGACCGTCAGAGGCTTCGCCGACCACACCTTCACCGCTTTTTTGAAAAAAAGCTTGGCAAAAAACTTTAACATTGTGTTAGTATTTATAGTCGCTCCACCTAAAAACATTCGCATATAGCGCAGGAAATTTTTCGCAAGGCGAGGAGCTGAAAGCCGCCGCGCACTAGCGGTGCGCAAGGTTTTTAGCGACGAAGGCTTGCTGGAAATTTACAAGCTCTATGCGAATGTTTTTAGGTGGAGCGACTATATATTGAATGTTAAAGTTTTTGCGGAGCTTTTTTCAAAAAGCGACTGGGGTGTCGGGGCGAAGCCCTGACGGTTTTGATTTGCCATAACCTAATACTATTTCACTTTGGTTACATTCATGTTATTATATAAAGAAATCAACGAAAGGAATAAAAAAATGAAAAAATTTGTAATACCATTATTTATCTGCCTGCTGGCCTTTGTTTTTGCGGGCTGCAATAGGACGCCTGAAGTTGCACCTGCCGAGGCTCAGGCAGAAACCTCTACGCCAGATGCAGTCATTCAGCCAGTGGGCACGGCGCAACCGGACGCGGTGGAAGATTATTTTGCGCTGCGGGTAGATTTTGAGGCTGGGCGCTCTGGCCCGCAGGATTTTGTTGTGCTACCCATAGCGGCGCTTGGGCTTGAAGCCGGGCGGGTTTACGAGCTTTCCATGAGGCTGCATAGCCCGGACGAGATATCTATCTTGGTAAGGCGCGAAATCACCCACCCAGACGGCAGAAGCGAATGGGTGCATAACCGAGAATGGCAAACCGTGGATTTTGACGAATATGTATATTGGTGGGCAGAGATTTCCCTGCCACTAGATTTAAGTACTAACCCAGACGGTAATATTCAAATTAGGCGGCCAGCCGGCCAAGCTGGGGCGTTTTCTTTCTATGTTACAGATGTTATCGCCAGTTATGGTGGTGAGGAAGTTAGCAGAGCCGGGCTTGCTAATTTTGTTGCGCTTGATGGTGCTAGCCTTACCTTGGTGGCAGACCCAGGCTTCCCAGATTTCGTTCCGCCTCCTGGGCCAAAAACTGAGGTTCAGCTACGCGTGGGGGATTTAGTGTTCATCGTTAGCGGCATGCGCGGCACGCTGGATGTTGCACCTGTGGTGATTGACGGCGTACCTTATTTGCCCCTTAGCTTCATCAGCGAGGCAACTGGCATCACAGAATTCCCAGACGAGCTTCAAACCGCAGAAGAATACGGCCATCAAATGGTTTCGCTGTATTCGCTAACATCTGTGCTGGGCATCCCTGGCGAATGGAATAGCACTACCCAGTTTATCCGTATTTCTGTAGAAATTGACAGGGTTAGTGCTGTTGAGGTAGAACCTGCACAGCAGCCGGACGCAATCCGCCCGCTGCGCACCTTGGAAGACCAAAGAGTTCCCATAGATTTTGAAGATGTAAAAACCCGTAGCGATTTTGACCTTTCGCGCGCGCTGTCTGGCCCTCATTTATATCAAACTTTTGAGGATTTCTTCAGCCTTGGGGTGTCGCTAAACGGCATAAACCTCACCAATGTGTCTATAATTTCTCATGAACTGGCGGCGCTTACAGCCTACCATTTCAACAGCATCACATACAGCAATTTGATGAAACCAGATTTCCTGCTGGACCATGCCAATAGTATGGCAAACGCCCAAGCAGGGGATGAAACCGCCGTGGCCGTGCATTTTCACAATGCAATCCCTGGCATGGAATTTGCCAAAGCTAATGGCCTCATGATGCGCGGGCATACCCTACTTTGGCATACTCAGACGCCAGATTGGTTCTTCCGGGAAGGTTTTGAAGCCGGGGGCGAGCTGGCAAGCCGCGAGGTAATGATTGCCCGCCTAGAAAGCTATATAAGCCAAGTGCTAGACTTTTTCCAAACCTACTATCCCGGCATAATTTACGCCTGGGATGTGGTTAACGAAGCCGTTACCACCGCCCGCGGCCAGTACAATAACGAAAGAGGCTGGCATACCCGTACCCACCACGGCCCAAGCGACAACCCAATAAGTAACCGCTGGTACGAAACCGTTGGGCCAGACTATGTACGCTACGCATTCACCTTTGCCCGCAGGTATGCAGACCCCGACGTACGCCTATTTTACAACGATTACAATACATTCCAGCGCGATAAAACTATGGCAATAGTTAACCTGCTAACCTACCTGCAAGAACATGACCTGGTAGACGGCATGGGAATGCAATCCGCTTTTGGCCTGCAATGGCCAGGCAGCCTTCGTACCGGCGAAAACAGCGTGGTGCAGGCAATCGAGGCGTTCTCCGCCCTTGGCCTAGAGCTGCATATGTCTGAACACACAGTGCGCGTGGGCAGTCCAGACTTCTTCGAGCGCCAAGCCGAGCGCTACCGGGAATTCTTTGAAATAGTGTTGGAAATGCATGTAAACAACGGCGGGCCTGCCAATATCACTAATGTGACTTTCTTTGGCCTGATGGATAATTATTTGTTCTATGCAGGGTTTGAGCAGTATTATTGGCTGTTTGACTATAGGCTACAGCCGAAGCCGGCGTTCTATGCGGTTATGGATTCGATTAGCATATTGGAATAGAACCTTAATTTATTACAATTCCACACGAAAGCTTTAGCATTGTGATATGGATATTATCCCAATGCTAAAGTTTTTTGTTTGCCTGGAATAACCCATATAAAATAGCAACCCCACAGCATCACCAGCATACTGCAACCCACAAAATCCAGTCGGTGTCATTTTGGAACCAACTGGATTTTGCGCAGCTGTCTCTATTCCAAGGCCAAAAAAATCAACCGGCCGAAAAATCCGACCGGTTGAAAAAACATCAAATCACAAACCTTCAGCATGCACCGCCACAAAGTCATCCCTTTCCCTGGCATGGGCAACAGATTCGTATAATATCTCCAGCGCCCTCTTATAGCTTAAAGCTTCGCCGGTTATCCTACTAACCCCCACCCGTAGCCAAAACGGCACATCGCCCTTGTCCGTCTTTGCCACCGCGCCATTTTTGGCCACTATTTTTCTTGCCAAGGCCTCTGCATCGGCTACATCTTCATAGGCTGTTGCCACCGCAAATTCATCCCCACCTATGCGGAAAAGCAGCATCTCATCCCCGAGTTCTTGCTCTATACGGGCAAAAGTTTCTGCTATTACAGTATCCCCGGCGGCATAGCCATAATCCTGGTTAATCTTCATGAAATTTACAATATCAATGCCCAGCACATAGCTGCCGCCAAGCCTTTTCAAATAGTCGTATAATTCGCTTACATCAAGCGGTTTCCTTGTAATCATTTCAGCTTCTCCTTCTTGAATTCTAAATTTTGGGTGTAAATCCGTAAAACGCCGCGTTTTGCGAAACTCACTGGGTGCAATGCCCCAAACCCGCCTAAACGCCCGTGAGAACGCTTCCGGCGAACTGTACTGGTACTCCAGCGCAACCTCCGTCACGCTTCTGCCCGCCAAAAGCGCCACAGAAGCCCGGCTAAGCCGCCGCTTAGTAATATACTCGCTAACCGAGCAACCCAGTGCATAGGCAAACAGCTTCTGCAGGCCAGAATACGACACAAAACAGGCCTCCGCCAAATCTGCCGCGTTCATAGGCTCGCATAACCGCTGCTCTACAATTTCCAGGGCGGCAGTTAGTACAGTAAGGTTTCGCATAGGTTCACCTCATTTTAGAATCGATTCTAATGATATTGTACCGCAACAGATGGTTTTTGGCATGATTATTTGGCTACATATTTCAACATATGTTATACTTGTTGTGAGATACATAAGGGAGGGTATAGCCGCCATGCGTCTATGACAATGGAATTGGACAAAATGAATCTTGACTGGGTGGCTGGGAATAGAAAAGCTATTAGTGACTTTGCGGAGATGGAAGTTTTTACACATTACCACTATGCCGTGTCCTGTAATCCAAAAAAGACTGAACGAGAGTTCAGCCTTTTACGGAGAGTACGGGATTTGAATTGCTCTATGGGGTTAAATGTGATGGAACGTGGCACATTGGCGTTTCAATAACCCTCGCAAATACGGCGTTTCACACAATAGTGCATTGTTATATATAATGGTTTTTGATTCTGTAAAGGGTAAAATGAAGGGTGTTAATGTTCATTATGTAGTATTTGACTGCTATTTGTATTTGATATGAAAAAACCTGTTGATTTTAATGTGTTCAACTTGGTATAATCATAATGGGAACTAGGTCATATTTTAATAGAGAGTCCGTGGAAATAGTAAACTCTACGGGGTATAGGCGACTTGAACAAACTATACAGTTATTTACGCAAAAAAAGCAAACAGAAATCTCTGCTCGGGACAACCCTCCTTTTTTTATACACCGTGTTTGGAAATCCTGCGATTCAAGCAATGGCATCACTAGCAGTAACGGTTGCCATAGGCATTACTGTTAACAGAGCAACTGCCGTTCAAACCGTTCCTGCATACGCAACATATTACGCAATCATCCTTGCAACAAGTGTGAATTGGCGCATCTTGGTTATACCTATACTGGTCTTTGCCATAGTCCAAGGGTTAATTGTTCTTGCCAATGGATACAAAAAACGTCAAGCTGAAGATACTTCGAAATTTTTAGTTCTAATAGACAATCTCTTGTCATTGAATGCGTATGCGGCTCATAGATTGTACGAGTTACACCTTAAAATTTGCAAAGAAACAAAACTTGCTTCCAAAATTAGTGTAATCAAATCTGATTCTCCCACATCTTTACTATTTCAAGAAATTGGTTTTGACGTATGCAAAGAAATTTACAGCTTCATTGAAAGATTCTATGACTGTAAAGAGTGTGAGGTAGTGATTTATGAGCGACGTTTTGATAAAAAGACAAAAGATGATACACACCTTCAAGTTGTTGCTTATGAATTAGAGTTTGCTAATATACCAACGGATGTTAACGAGAAACACTACTTAAGTAAGGATTGCTGTGATTGCAAACAAGGAAATCAATTGCTTTTGTCTATTTTTGAAAATAGTAAGCATAGTCAACATATTTTCTATGAGCACAATAAGGAAACATCCTCCCCAAGCACTGAAACCCCTGGGCACATATATCAACGTATTGCACTACCAATTCGCGACAGCAAGAGAGAGGTAGTATTTATATTGCAGCTCACTGTTTATAAAGAAAATTGCCTGGGCTCAACAGAAGATGACCTTGCCGAATTTGCCCAGAACATTCTTCTCCCTTTTGCAAAATTACTTCACCCAATATACGAATCTGACCGCTTATTATGCGAACTCGCTACTTAATATCTGCATACTATACAGTAAGAAATATGGAAAGGCGTGAAATTATGGCTAAGAGTATAAAACTAGCACGAGTAAAAGATAAAGGGAAGCGAGTTCCGCATGTTAGGGCAGTAGGTAAGTCATTATGCTGTTGCGCCTACGCCGTTGATGAGGCTGGGATTAAAAAAGCGGCAACTTCAAGCGGATATGCAAGTTTCAAAGCAACTCTACAAGAATCGTATCCCTTACTAAAAGAAAGAGCTTCTGCACAAAAATCATAGAGACACTCCACAAATATTTATATGTTTGTATGTCTTTGGACGGAAATGATTTTGTTGGGATTAGTAGATGATATAAATATTCCAATATTATAGGAAAGTATGAACACTTTAATTAAGGCATTAAACTCTCTAAAGGGTAAATTAAAGGGTAAACCAAAATTCAAAGCATGCAAAAGCCCCAAAAACATTATGTTTTTGGGGCTTTCTTCTCACGGAGATGAGGAGATTCGAACCCGTGGAGCTTTCGCTCGCCGATTTATAAGATCGGTGTCTTCAGCCACTCGACCAACTCCGGAGATGGGGAGATTTGAACTCCCGCGCCGCTATTAACGACCTACACACTTTCCAGGCGTGCCTCTTAAGCCACTTGAGTACATCTCCTTGTACATAAATTGCACGAGGAGTATTTTATATCATTTTTGGGGTTTGTGCAAGTGTGTGATTAGGCCAAAACCGTCAAGGGCTTCGCCCGCCACACCTCCACTTCTTTTTTTGTAAAGAAGAAGCAAGAAACTTATAGTGAAATAATTCGAAATAGGTCTCGCCTGTCTCGGAAAAACGCCAAAAACGCTTTATCTCTGCGTTCCTTGTGCCGCTTAGGCGAGACCATTTCTCATTTATTTCACAAGGACATTTAATTTTATGTTTTTATTCCCAATAAAAGCGGCTTGTTTGGCGGGTTTCATGCCCAACGATGGCACAAAACCACCCGATTTCATCAAAAAAATGGTACCATATGGTACCATTTTCCTATAATTAAGGTACCGTATGGTACCATTTTAATGTCTTACCCATAATACGCCAGCAGCGCGTTCACAATCCCCCATACATAATCGGACTGCCGTCTTGGGTTTATCAGCCAGGCGAAGTCTTGGATATTGTTGGTGAAGCTGGCTTCTAGCAGGATATGGGGCGCCCATTGGGGGCGGCATACGAAGAAGTTAGCTTGGTTTGGGGCTTGGTGGCGGTTGGTGGCTGGGTTGATGTTGTATAGGCTGTTCATGAAACTGCGGGCGGCCGGGTAGCTGCCGGGGTTTCTATGCCACACAGTGAAGCCGCGTATATTGGTTGCATCTGTGGTTTCGCCGGTGGCGTTGGTGTGTAGGGACAGGAACATATCCGGCTTAGCACGGCGGCTTATATCTACACGGTTTTGTAAGGTGTAGGCGGTGTTGCTGTCACGTACGCGCACTACGGTTGCGCCTAGGGATTGCAGGCGCTCTGTCAGCAGGTCTGCTTGGGCCAGCACTATATGTGATTCTGCCATGGATGGGCCTATTGCGCCCACGGCGCCCACATCATCACCACCGTGCCCTGCGTCTACCACAAAGGTGAAACCGCGGAAGGGATATTGCCCTGGGGTAAGGGCGCGGCGGCGGAGCAGGTTAAGGCGCAGCTGGCCGTTCGAATGTTCTACATAAAAGCCCTCTAGGTGCGCGTCGCTGCGCAGAGTCATGAAATATGAAGGTACGCCATCATGCTGGCAGATGCGGATTTCCGAAAACAGACCGTTCTCTGGGTTGTGAAAGATTGGCGGCAGGTTATTTTGTATGCCAATGCTTAAGATTAGGGTCTCGCCGTCGAAATCTGCTAGCACCCCTGGGAAGAACGGCACCTCCCATGTGATTACATCGCGGTAATTGCCGGAAACATACATGCCTTCAGACATAAAGCCTAGAGGATTTGGCGGCACAAGCGCCTCGTCGCGGAAGGTGCGCAGCCCAGCAGATTCTACCCACCCGCCAGATGCAAGCTGCGTCCAGCCGCCTGTGACGGCGCGTACCCTGTCACGCTGGCCAGATGTCATAAGCCAGCCAGAGCCGCCGGTGGTGGTGGCTTGGGGGAAGGCCCATGCTGCGTTGCCGGTGATTTCTGCGAAGAAGGGCGCATTTGCCCCAAGCTGACGAACCATACCCGCCGCAGTGGCGGTGGTGGTTTGGCCGTTCCATGCCATGGTATATACCGGGCGGCCGATATCCACTATTGCGTTGTCTGCGGCGGTGGCGTTTAGGGTGAAGCTGCCGGTAAATTGCGCCGCTATTATATTACCCGCGGTAGCCCGCAGGTTTGCATTCGTTTGGGTTAGAGTTACTGTTTGGCCGCCTATTTGGGCGGTTACGGTTGCGCCGCCGGGGGCGGTGGCGCGTAGGGTTATGGTTTCGCCGGCCTGGGCCCATTCATCGTAGGCTGGGAAGGCATTGGTTATGCCGGCTTGCGCCATTGTGGCTGGGGCGGCTGCGCCTGCTGGGGCGTTGTTGGTTATCACCCGTGTCACGGCGGTTTGGCCTTGCTGGGTGAAGGTGAAATTGTTCGCGCCACGAACAAGTGGCATAAACACACTGAAGAAACCATCTTCCGTGCGATTTTCAACTAGCTGACCATTCACATACACAGGCACGCCAGGCACGCCAGAGCCGTAGAAGAAGAACCCTGCCGCATCCACCACGGTTCTATTAACCCTCGGGGAAGCCACTAGCAGGCTGTCCATACGCACAGATGGAGGGTCTGCAGGCCTTTGCAAGGCCACAGGCGGCCAGCCTGGCATCTGTAGGTTTTGGGTGGGGGTTGGAATCTGTGGGTTTGCGGGTGTGGCTGGGGTTGTAGGGGCAACTGGGTTTGGTGTTACAGGCCGCGCACCACCAGCACGGGTGGGCACTTGCCCTGGCAGATGCTGGGTGTAAAACGCCCCAATGGCATCCCCAACAGAGGTGCGCATAAACCTTTCTCGGAACATTATATTACCACGCGCCACATCAGAGCGGCCAATGCGCGTTAGCTGGTTAATTATTTCGCCGTCGCTCCAGATGGCGAACCTTGGGATGGTTAGCCTGCTTGCTTCACGGTAGGGTGCCAGGCCAATATACAGCCGTACATCTGTGCCACGCACAAGGTCCTCCCACCAGCTAAGTACAACATTGAAGCAGGCGGCAGCGTAGCCTTCAATCCAATAAATTTGCGGCACTATATAATCCACCCAACCCTCTGTCACCCAAAGGCGAGTGTCTGCATAGGCACGGTGAAAAGATTCTGAGCCTCGGGTGGCTTTGCCCCTGGGGTCGGTTTCTTCGTTCATCCAAATGGCGGTTGGGCTTACGCCAAAACTGGCATTTGGGTTTACCCTATGGGTCATGGCCTGGAGGTCGCGTATTAGGGTATTAACATTCTCACGCCGCCAGTCGTGTATGTCCATGCCGCGGCCGTGCCTGGCAAATGTAGCCTGGTCTGGGAAGTTGCGGCTTGGGTAGAAATAATCGTCCAGATGTATGCCGTCTATATTAAAATTACGCAGAAGCTCCTCTGCGCCATCGATAATAAGCTGACGGGCAGCAGGGTTGCCTGGGTCAAAGAAAAGTGAATTGCCATAGGCTATCACAAGACTTGGGTCAAGCCTTGCGGGGTGATTGGCAGAAAGCTCTGCCGGGTTGGTTATCTGCTGGTTTGGGAAAGTCACGCGATACGGGTTAAGCCACGCATGCACCTGGATGCCCATAGAATGTGCGCGCTCTACCCAGTATTCTAGCGGGTCAAAATTCTGCGCCGGGGCCAAGCCCTGGGTGCCAGAAATCAAATGCGACCATGGGAAAATCTCGCTGCGGTACAACGCATCCGCCACAGGGCGCACCTGCACAAACACCGCATTTATCCCCTGGGCTGCCGCTCTTTCTAAAATATCGTCAATCTCGCTGCGAGTTTGTGCCGGGGTTAAACCCTGGCGGCTTGGCCAGTCTAGGTTATAGGCAGATGTTACCCACAGCCCGCGCATTTCCATGGTTTCTGGCCGAGCTGCGCCAAGTTGCATGGGCAAAACAGCCCCCAAAAACATAATAAACGCAACCATGGCTGCAAATAGGTACTTTTTCATTATACAATCCCACCTTGATATTAATAATTGTGTTAACAGAATTTTAACATATAGCGAATTTACAGACAATGGGGGTAATCGTGTTGACACATACAATATTTGGTAAATAAATTGATGGATGTGGATTACAATCCAGTTGGTCGCAAATTGCGACCAACTGAAAACAATTCGAAATCGGTCTCGCCTGTCGCGGCAAAAACGCCAGAAACGCTTTGTCTTGGCGTTTCTAGCGCCGCTCTGGCGAGGCCGCTTCTCATTTATTCACGCTACTATATTTATACCAAACCACGCAACTTTCCACCACTTCCAGCATAAACTAATACTAATCTCAATTAAGGTCACCCAGTTGTTTGCAGCAATTTTAAACGCCTTATCTTGGCGTTTAAGGTTGCTGTTCCAATTCGTTGCTTCAATTTGAGGTTAGTATAAGCAACCAAAATATTTTCGCATCAGCAAAAGGAGCATCTTATGCCAAAAAAAATCTTTATAGACGCAGGCCACAACAACAGCGGCTGGAACACAGGAGTAGAGGCCTACGGCCTACGCGAGCAAGACATTACATACAATGTAGCGCGCCTGCTGGGCGACATGTTAGCGCCCCAGCTAGAAGTAAAACTATCCCGCTCTGCCAAAGAAACCAACCTAGGCCGCGACAATTCTTCGGCCATAAACGCCCGCTGGCAAGCCGCCAACGACTGGGGGGCAGACCTCTTCCTTAGCATACATGTTAACTCCGGCGGCGGCACAGGGGTAGAAACCTTCTACTTTAAAGAAACCAGCACCCGCAGCCAAGCCTCACTAGACTTCGCCACCGTAATAAACAATACCTACGCCGCAGAAACCGGCCTAAAAAACCGAGGCGTGAAACTCGACACCAGCACCGCCGTAGGCTCTGTAGCCGTACTACGCCACACAAAAATGCCAGCAATCCTACTAGAACTAGCCTTCATAGACAGCCCATCCTACAACCCAGACGTAGAACTACTAAACAACAAACAAACAACCCTAGCCAAAGCCCTCGCAAATGGCATCCTAAAATACGCAGGCGTACCCCCCACCCCAAAAATCTCCTTCTCCCTGCTAGGCCACCAAACCTACATAGACGGCCAAATAATAAACGGCACTACCTACTGCCAAGCCCGGCCCCTGCTCGAGGCGCTGGGATATACGGTTAGCTGGGATAGCAGCCTTGGGGTGGTTGTTACTAAATAAGACCGTGGGTTTCACCCACACCACCCTCTTTTTTGGAAAAAAAGGGACAAAAAACTTTGACATTGTATACAGATTAGTAAGCTATAAGGCAAAAAGATTAGGAGGGCTGAAAAACGCAACCCTCCTAATCTCTTTGCCTAAGCTTCGCTTAATTAAATAACCCAATGTTAAAGTTTTTTTGCTTCTTTTTTTCCAAGAAAAGAAGTGGGTGTGGGCAAAGCCCACGGTCTCAAATCAAACACAAAACGCGTCCTCAATATGGTTAATGTACACTTGTTTGTCGTCCCCTAACACTTCTAGCACATCGAAGCGGAAGTCGCTTTCAGATATTTGGGGATGTGCGGCTATGTAATGCAGCGCTGCGTTGTGGATTTTGCGCTGCTTTGCAGGGGTAACAGACTCGCGGGGGTAACCGTGAGCCAGGCTTTTGCGGAACTTTACTTCTGCGAAAATGATATAGCTGCCTTGTTTGGCAACTATATCTATTTCGCCGGTTTTTGTGTGATAGTTTTTGTGCAGGATTTGATAACCCTTCGCCCGCAGGAATTTTTCGGCATGTACCTGGCCGAACATTCCCACGGCGTAGTTGTCTATCACAGCGCGATACGTATTGTATTCCAGGATAGTGGCAGCAGGGTTGCTGTTAGGCCGCCGCCTACTATTTTTGCGCTGTCTGCTGCTTTTGGTGCTATCGGGCAGGCGTCTTTAGAGTTGATTTGTTTTACATCGTGGCCGCTTATTTCTGTAAATTCTGTTACGGCCTTAGAGGCCATGCCTTGCAGCTCCACTTCCAGGTCCAGCTTTTCGTCCAGTGAGCGGTTAACGGCAAATACCACAAGCTCGTTTTGTGCCTCGTTATGGATTACTACGGATTCTACGTAAGGTACTTCTTTGAATTCGTCGCAATCGTAGGTTGGGGATTCTAGGTTATGGCGCAGCACCGTGCCGTGGCCAAATTTTGCCGCTTGCATAAATGGATAGAATGTAGCCTGCCGCCAGGCTGCGCCGCCCTTTTCTGTCATTATTGGCGCGATAACATTTACCAGCTGTGCCAGGCAGGCGATTTTTACGCGGTCGCTGTTTTTCAGCAAAGTGATAAGCAAGCAGCCCAGCAGCAGCGCATCCTCGAAGTTATAAATATCCTCCAAAATTGGTGGAGATTGCTGCCAAGGCTCGTTTTTACTATCTTTTTCGTGAGAATGATACCATATATTCCATTCGTCAAAAGACAGGTTCATCACCTTATCGCTTTTTTTCTTAGCCTTAATATAATCGCAAATGGCCACCACAGACTTGATAAACCTATCCATGCCAACAGACTTTGCAAGGTAGTTCTTTACATCGTTTTTCTGGTTGCCGTAGTAGCTGTGCAGTGATAGATAATCCACATGCTCATAAGTATGCTCAAGTACTGTGGCCTCCCACTGGGCAAATGTTGACATACCCGCATGGGAGCTGCCGCATACCACAAGCTCTATATCTGGATCCACCCATTTCATCACTTTTGCGGCCTCGCAGGCCAGGCGGCCGTATTCTTCGGCTGTTTTGTGGCCAATTTGCCATGGGCCGTCCATTTCGTTGCCAAGGCACCATGTTTTAATTTTAAACGGCTCTTCCGCGCCGTTCTCGCGGCGAAGGTCGCTCCAGTAGCTGCCGCCGGGGTGGTTGCAATATTCAACTATATTGCGCGCCGCGTCAACACCCCTTGTGCCAAGGTTGATGGCCATATTAACATCCGAGCCAACCTCCCTACACCATTCGATAAACTCATGCAGCCCAACCTCGTTAGTTTCAACAGTTTTCCAGGCAAGATCAAGCCTTTTTGGCCGCTTAGCCACTGGCCCAATCCCATCTTCCCAGTTATACCCAGAAAGAAAATTACCACCGGGGTAACGAATAATCGGCGTGCCAAGCTCCTTAACCAAAGCCTTAACATCTTCCCGAAAACCCTTACCATCAGCGGTATCATGCCCCGGCTCATATATACCAGAGTAAACAGCCCTACCCATATGTTCCAAAAAAGAACCATACACACGAGGATCAACCTTACTAACTGCAAACGCGTTGTTAACCGTAATCTTTGCCTTCATTGCGCCAACCTCCATTTAATGTAGTTGCCGCAAGTATATGTAGAGGACGCGCTTATGTCAAGATTAAACTATAGGCTTCTCCTTCACTTCCCCTTCACCCACTCCTTTTAGGAAAAAAGAAGCAAAGAATTTTAACGTTGGAAATTTCTTACTAAACGAAGCTTAGGTAAAAAACTAGGAGGGCTGTGTTCTTCGGCCCCCCTAATCTTTTGCTTAAGTTTTATTAATCTGTATAATTTGTACAAAAAACGCGCATAAGCGCGCTTTAATAAAAGCGAGTGAATGCGGGTGAGACCCGCTATCCATTAATAAGCAGCAGCTTCCTCTGGCGTGACATGCGTCTGGCATGTGCCTAGGAAGATTGCGCCTTCGTCTATTATCAAGTTAGTGGTGGTTATGTTGCCGGTTACATCTGCAGTGGCAGCCAGGTGGATTGCATTGCGGCAGTAGATGTTGCCGTTTACACGGCCGGCTATTCTTGTGCTACCGCATAGGATGTCGCCCTCTACGCGGCCGGTTTCGCTTAGGTTTAGCACGCCGTCTATGTCTATATTACCTACTACGGTGCCGTCTATACGCATAGACTCTGAATCTGCGCATGTGAAGCGCGCGGCATGTATTGTAAAGCCGCGGCCTATAACGGTGCCGGTTGGTTTTGTGAATTCATCTTGCGCGCGGTTTCTTGGCATATTTTGCCTCCATGGGCGGGTTGTTTATTGGGCTTATCTTTCATGCATGAATGCTATTGGGTCTACTGGCACATCGTTTATGAGCACTTCAAAGTGAACATGTGGGCCTGTGGTGCGGCCTGTGGTGCCTACGTCACCTATTATATGGCCGCGTTCTACTACTTGGCCTACGGCTACGCGGTTGTAGCTGTTATGGGCGTATTTTGTGGTTATTCCGCCGCCGTGGTTTATTACTATGGTGTTGCCATAGCCGTTGCGCCAGCCCACGAAGGTAACTGTGCCACCGCCGGCTGCCATTATGGCTGTGCCGCGCGGGGCTGGAATGTCCACGCCGTTATGGTGCTCGCTGCCACCGCCGCCCATTGGGTTGCGCCGCCAGCCAAAACCAGAGGAGATTTCACGCGCCACTGGCCAAAGCGTAGGATAATTGCGTAGGTAGCCGTCCATGCGCTGGCGATACGAAGACAGGTTGCTAAGCAGCAAGCCTTGCAGGTTGATTTCATGCATTAGGCCGTCTATTCTGGCCTGGAGTTCTTCTTCTGTAAGCTGTGGCTGGCCGCCAAAGCTCATGAAACCGACAGATGCTGCCACAGGCTGTGCAAGCGGCGTTGCTGGCAGAGGCGCGGCGGCAACTATTGCCTCTCTTGATTCTTCCATTTGGTTTAGAATATCTGCGATGGGCGGTATAATTTCTGCCCGATGGCGAAGCCCTTCAATTGCGGCTCTTTGGGCCTCTTCAAGCTCCCGCAACATTTCTTCAAATTCCTCAAATTGTTCCCATAAAATCTCTAGAGCGCTTTGATGCTCTACTCTTTGTGAATCTATTCTGTTTTGGGTGCTTTGCTGTACCTCGCTGTACCTTTCGTACACTTGTATCACTGCGTCTATTAGGTCGCTTTGTATGTTTTCTGCTTCGTTTTGGAATTCTGCAAAATTCTCTGCCAGCTCGTCTCTTTCCACACGGGAATCGTGAGCGGCCCGCATATGATAATTAGAGCGCAGATAAAAACCGGCCACAACTGCCGATATAACCAGCATACAGGCCAGCACTCCATGAAAAACACCGCGAGGAATACGCAAGCTCCGGGTCTTACCGCCGCTATAAGACGGCACAAGCATTAGGGAGATGTATTTTTTCTGCTTATGTGATTTATTGTTTATAAACTCGCTTACCTTTTTTACTGCTGGGCGTGACTTTGGCAGAGTTCCATCCTTCAAAAAACTTTTGAAAAACATTACTACCTCCAATAAGATTGGCCGCTGGCCAGTTCCTAGATATTGTACCTGCATTATAACAGATAGGAAACAAAACATCAAGCAAAATTTACAAACATTTAAACCAATTGTTAAATATTTATTAACTGTCCCGCCCCGCTTTACATATCTAATACCATGTGGTAAAACATCTATATGTAGTAACTTACACGAAAAGGAGGCCCGCATGACCCCACTAGAAGACAAATTTGACCTAACGCAACACAAAAAAGCCGCCTGCGCAGCAAAGTACCGCAAACAATATGCACAGCGCGCCCGCCGTCAAATAAAATTTGGCAAAGCGCTTCTGGCCATATCCGCATTCGTGCTGTTCTTTTTACTATTTTATTTGGCTAATAATGTTATGATGTTGTTTTAAGACCGTGGGTGAAACCCATGGTTTTAATTCAGCCGTTCAAAATGGTGATAATCTAGCGGGCTGCGCCAGTGGCCGCCCCATATCCAGCCGCGTGAGGTGAAGGCTGTGTAGGCGGGGCAGCCGGGGGTTATCATGCCGGGGCGGATATTTGTGCGGTCTAGGTAGGCAGAACCTGCGGCTGGCCAGATTGTGCTGCCGCGAATATATGGGTTTTGGATGGGGTTTATGTCTATGGCGCGGCCAAGTGCGTGGCGTGAAAGGGTGTTTGTGCCGGCTATGTTGCGGAAATTGAAAGCTACAGAGTTATTGTCTGCCATGGAGGGGTAGTCTTGCGCACCGTAGAAGTCTATAAGGCGGATGCGGGCTATGGGGAAGCGTGCATCGAAGATATCGCGGAAGATATGGAGAACTTCTTCGCCAAGTTCGGCGGCTACTATCATATGGCCAAGCTGGTATTGGCCTTCGAAGTTTACATGGGTGATGGTTAAATATGTTAGGTAGGAATAGTCGAATGGGGTGTGGTCGTGGAAGCTGCTGCCCCGGATGATATCCAGTACATATTCTGGCAGGGGCTGCTGGGTGAATGTGATTTCTGTAAAGGGCTGAGAGATGTCTACGATAACCATGCTGCGGGTGGGCACCCATGCCAGGCGAAAGCCTAGCTGCTGGGAGATTTCGCGCAGGCTTATGTAACCGACGTGGCCTTGCGGCCTTTGGTGGAGGTTATCTTCGCGAATGCGGCGAGCTGCGGATTGAACGGCCCGCTCTATTTCCCGCCGGAGGATGGTTTCGGCGAAATGGCCTTGTAGCATGGTTGCCACATCTACATGGCGGAAGTAGAGTGTGCCGTCTATGTTGCGGGCTTCGAATTGGAAGCTGCGCTCGTTTACTTGTATGTTGATTGATGCAGATTCGCTAGCATGGGCTACGAATGGCGCGATTGCTAGGATGGATAGGACTATTGGGATTATTATTTTCATAGTAGGCCTCCTGTTTTGGGGTATTGTCGCATATATTTTGGGTGGATGCAATTGTTATAGTTGTGGCTATAACTTGCCACATATTGCAAGTATACGCCCATCTCCAAAAGTTGCTTTACCGCAACCTTGCTGCACGACAAAATTCAGTTGGTCGGAAAATCCGACCAACTGAATTTTTCCCCACCCCGCCCATGCAAAAAATAAAAACCGCCAAGTCTCCACCCCCAACACCTCCAAACATTAAACTTTTTGGAGGTATTGGGGGCGAAGCCTCTGACGGTTTTAAAGCAACTACATATCAACCAACACAGGGAATATCATCGGGTTTCTCTTTGTTTTTTGCCAGATATATTCCCGCAGGTCGTCTTTTATTTTTGTGCGGATGTATTGTTTGTCTGTGGTGTTTTTGTCTTCTAGTTCGTGCAGGGTTTTCTTTACTACGTTTTTTGCGCCGGCCATGAGGTCGTCGGATTCTCGTACAAAAACGAAGCCGCGGCTTATTATGTCTGGGCCGGATATAAAGTGGCAGTAGCCATCGTCTAGGTTAACGCCTACGGCGGCAATTATTAGGCCATCTTCAGATAAATGCTTCCTGTCGCGCAGCACTATATTGCCTACATCGCCCACGCCAAGGCCGTCTACAAGAAGCTGGCCGGACGGCACTGTGCCCACCATTTTTGCATCTGTGTTAGAAACTTCTAGCACTTCGCCTATGTCTGTTATGAAGATATTTTCCTTGGGCATTCCCATATCCATTGCAAGCTGCTTGTGGTGGGATAGGTGGCGGAACTCGCCATGTATTGGCATAAAGTATTCTGGGCGGATTAGCGCGTGGATTAGCTTTAACTCTTCTTCCTTGGCATGGCCAGAAACATGGACTTCCATCAGGCCTTCGTAGATTACTTCCGCACCGTGTTTCATAAGATCGTTTATCACGCGGGATACCAACTTCTCGTTGCCAGGTATTGGCGAGGCGGAGATTATCACCTTATCGCTTTGGGTGATGGTGATTTGCCTGTGGTCGTTGGATGCCATGCGGCTTAGAGCCGCCATTGGCTCACCTTGACTGCCTGTGGTGATGATAACTAGCTGGTTTGGGGTGTAGTTGCGGGTCTCAGACACATCTATAACCAGCCCCGGCGGTGCGGTAAGGTAACCTAGCTCTGTTGCGGTTTTTACGGCGTTAACCATGCTGCGGCCAAGAAACATCACCTTGCGCCTATGCTGCACCGCAGAATTTAGCACCTGCTGTATCCGGTCTATATGTGACGAGAACATGGCCACAATAAGCCGCTGTGTGGGGGAATCCTCAAACACCCTCTCGAAAGTTTTACCTATGCTACGTTCGCTCATGGTGTAGCCTTTATTGTGGATGTTTGTGCTTTCGCAAAGCAGAAGTTTTACGCCCTTGCGGCCAAGCTCGCCAAAGCGTTGCAGGTCTATCACATCGCCCTGTATGGGCGTGAAATCCACTTTAAAGTCGCCAGAATGTATTACCACCCCTACAGGGGTTGTTATGGAGAAAGCCACCGCATCTGCAATGGAATGGTTAACCCGGATAAACTCTACCTTGAAGCAACCTGCGGTAATTGTGCTGCCTACTGGCACTACTTCCATTTCTGTCTGGTTTAGCAGGCCATGTTCTTTCAGTTTGTTGCTAACAAGGCCCAGGGTTAGTTTTGTGGCAAAAAGTTTTGTTTTTACCTCCCGTAGGAAGTACGGGACGCTGCCCACATGGTCCTCATGGCCATGTGTGAGAAACAGCCCGCGGATTTTCTCGGCGTTTTGTTGCAGGTATGTGAAATCTGGTATAACCAGGTCAATCCCTAGCATTTCGTCCTGTGGGAATGCCACGCCACAGTCTATGATAATGATATCGTTACCGTATTCTAATACAGTCATGTTTTTTCCAACTTCGCCGTGGCCGCCAAGTGAAAAAACTCTTAATTTACTCTTTTTTGCTGGCAAAATAATACCGTCCTTTTTCTATTAGAGTTCTTCTGGAATCACGAAAACCGTGATTTCATAAGGTTCGCTTGGCGAACCCGGCACTTCGTGCCGCCCGGTTTCTTCCGGGTTACCTCAGAAGAAGCAAAAGCCTATTCTAACTCGATGCCTAATGCTTCGTAATCTTCTTTGAACAATTTTAATACATGTTCAAAATCTTCATGCTCTTCGTCCACCAGCTCGAAAATGATTTCATCTTCGTCGCCGTCGGCTGGGATTAGCTTAAAATGCGCGGCTTCGTCTTCTTCGCCTTCTGCCGCTAATACAAACATTCCTCTTTCATCCTCGTGGCTTGCCAAGATTTGCAGCGCGATTTCGTCGCCATCTTCATTGTATAAAACAATGTCTTCGGTTTCTTCGTTTTCGTCGTTCCATGCGATCGGCTCGTTGCTCATGATTTTACCCTCCTTTAAATTGTCTATAAACCCTTGCAAAATATATATTGCCGCCATTTGGTCTACTTTTTTCTTGTAATCGGCTTTCTTGCCGTTAAAAACCCGTGATACTGCCTTGGTACTAAGCCTCTCGTCCCATAATATGACAGTAACCGCTTTGAAGTACCTTTCCAGTTTTTCCTTAAAAAGCTTGGTTTTTTCGCTTCGTTCGGATTCATCCCCGCTTAGGTTTTTTGGGTTGCCAAGCACAATATGTGTCACATTGTAATGGGCGATTAGCTTTTTCAGCTCTTTTAGGGCAGGGCGGATTTCTTCCGGGTTTTTTTTGATTGTGGTCACGCCCGTGGCTACTCTGCCGCTGGCTATGCTTACGCCAATGGTCTTGTCGCCATAATCCAGCCCCATGTACTTGTCTGGCTTTGTAGAAAGTGGTGTTTCCATTACATCACATTTTTCAAAAACTCTCGTACCATTTCTTCCAAGAGTTCGTCCCTTTCAAGCTTGCTTATTAGCGCGCGCGCGTTTAGGTGGCTGGTGATGTATGTAGGGTCACCAGATAGGACGTACCCCACAATTTGGGTGATTGGGTTGTAGCCTTTTTCTTTTAGGGCAAGGTAAACCGTTTCCATTATTTCTTTTACCTCTGTGTGAGAAACCCTTTTGTAGCCTTCAAGTTTTTGTGTGTCTCGCATGATTACCTCCATTTAAATTGGGCGCTGCCCCAATCCCCGCCACTGCACTGCGGGTGCGTGCTGTACACGCAGATAGTTTATTGTTTATTCCCCTACCAAAGTTGACCCTTCAAGCCCGGTTATTTTCAGCCTGCGGATGCTATTGGCTAAATTTTTGCTGGTTTCGGTTTTTACATGGCAGTAATTTGTAGAATACCCTTTGCTGGCTGTTTCAAACAACACTTCATGCTGCCTGCCAATTTGGGCTTTTAGGAAATTATCTTGCAGCCGGGCTGCTAGCTCGCGCATTTCTGCGCCGCGGGTGTTTTTTATGGCCTGGGGGATTTGGTCCGGGAATTCTGCCGCTGCCGTGCCTTCCCGCTTAGAAAACTCAAACACATGCAGCCGTGCGAAGCCTATTTTTTCTACAAAGGCCAGACTGTCTGCAAAATCCTGGGCGGTCTCGCCGGGGAAGCCCACGATTATATCCGTGGTGATGGCACATTTTGGGGCGGCTGCCCGCAGCTTGGCCACTGCGGCAGCATATTCTACCGTGCTGTAGCGGCGGTTCATGCGCTGCAACGTGCTGTCGCAGCCGCTTTGCAGCGATAGATGAAAATGGTCGCACAAGTTAGCGGCCCCAGCCACCGCCTGCACAAAACCATCGTCCACCACCCATGGGTCGAAGCTGCTTAGCCGCAAGCGCATAAGCCCCGGCACAGCCGCAACCGCCCCTATAAGGGCCGCCAAACTACTGCCTGTATCCTCCCCATAGGAAGCCACTTGTATACCGGTTAACACTACCTCCAGGCTGCCCGCTTCTACATGCGCAACAACCTCGTCAATTATATCTTCCACCGGGCGGCTAACCACACGCCCACGCACATAAGGCACAATACAATAAGCACAAAACCGATTGCAACCATCCTGCACCTTCACCAGGCGCCTGGCGGCGCGGCCATGCCGTTTAACTGCGCCCGAAGATTCCATGTTCGCCTCGTGGCCAGTTACAAAGTTGGGGGGCTGTGAACCCCTGCCGGTTTCTTGGGAATTTCTATTTTTATAATCAGCCGCGTTTTGCGGCGGGCGATTCTGTTCAACTGTGCCCGCGGATTTCACATCCGCCCCATGGCCGGGTGCAAAACCTGTAGACTGTACGCTACCGGCAGTATCTTCCGCCAAAAATTTTTCAGTTGGTCGGAAAATCCGACCGACTGAACTTGGCTGCAGGATATTTATTTCGGCCGCCCATTCTTGGGCTTTTGCGAAAAAATCCTCTGGGCTGCGGGCATCAAAAACAAAGTCCACGCCTTCTGGGCAGGGTTTATCTTTCACCATACACCCGCAAACCGCAACAAATGCGCCGGGATTTCGGCGTTTTGCGCGGTTTATCATCTGCCGCGATTTTTTGTCGCTTACATGGGTCACTGTGCAGGTGTTCACTATATATATGTCTGCAATCTCGTCAAATTTAATTATGCCGTACCCCATGCCTTCTAGGCGGCTAAGCAATGCTTCTGTATCGCATTGATTAACTTTGCAGCCTAGGGTGTGGGCGGCCACGGTTATATTTTTCATTTTTTCCTTATTTAATTATTTCACTATATTGCTCTATCAAAACATCATGCTCTGGTGGGATTTTGCTGGTTGCTGCAAAAAGATACACCTGACCCGGCACACAGTTTAGTTGGTTTAAATAATCGTAGGCTCTTTGCCTGTATTTTTCTGTTACCATGCCTGCGGTCAGCAAAACATTAACCCTAACCCCAGCCAGGTCTGTATTTTCCAAGAAATATCGTGCAGGCGCAGCAAGCCCGCCGCCCCATACAGGACTGCACACAAAAATGCTGCCCGCAGGTTTATCCACCGGCATATTGCGCACGGGGTACGCCTTTTTGGCCAGCGCAAGCCGCACCGCCTTAAACATAAACGAAAACCCAGCCCTATCATTTAAATCTGACTCAAGCTTATAGGTAGGCTGCTTTAAAAATTCACCCAGCGCCTTGGCAAAAACCTCGGTTTTACTTCCGTAAGTGTAATAAAAAACCATAAACCTGCCCCTTGCCAAAACCCTAAGAATATGTCCACGATGAATATTACCACCATATTGGGAAAAAGGAAAGGGGAAATTGTGAAATAAGACCTTATTAATACCGTCAGAGGCTTCGCCTCCGACACCCTCTCGCAAGCTTCACTTACTGGCCGGACGGCCCGACGCTTCGCATCGCCGGCTTCGCCGGGGTATGCCTCCACTCGCTTTTTTGAAAAAGCGAGTAGGTATGGGGCGAAGCCCCACGGCTCTAACCAACTACACCGCCATAACAAAAGTAGCAATAGCCACAGAATGCAATATAGACGCGGCATTCACAAACAAATGAAATACAGAATGCATGTATTTTTTCTTCTTGCCAATGCCGTAGAATACTGCGCCTAAGGTGTACAGCACACCGCCTACCAGCAGCAGCACAAAGAAAGGCACGCCCAGCACTTCTAGCAGCCTGTTTATCCTAAACACAACCATCCAGCCCATGCCAAGGTAACATACCATGGCAAATTTGGCGAACCGCTTGCGGTCTATGGCGGTTAAGGTTACGCCAATGGCTGCCAGCCCCCATATTGCGCCAAAAATAAGCCATGCATCCAATGGGAACTCCTGGCGAAACTGCCCCAGCACTACCGGGGTGTATGTTCCGGCAATAAGCAGGTAAATTGTGCAATGGTCCAGCACCCTAAACACCCGCTTCGGCTTGCCAATTTTAAGGCCATGGTAGATGCTAGACATGGTGAACAGCAAAATCACCATAAAGCCATAAATCGCGCCGCTAACCACGCCCCAAACATTCTGGTGGAACGCCGCCACAATAACGCATGCCAGAAGCGCCGCAAGCCCAAGCCCACCGCCCACGATATGGGTAATCATATTAAAGCGTTCCTCGCCTATTGTGTAGTTAGGCAGCTCTATTATTCTGCGCATCTCACACCGCCATCAAATTCCACATCACGCCAAATTTATCAAAAACAACCGCCGCGCATGGGCTATAAAAAGTTGCCGTAGGGTGCATGGCAACCCGCCCTCCCTGAGCCAACAGCCCAAAAGCATGACGAATATCCGCCTCAGAAGCCTCCACAGCCAAAGATATCTGCTCTGTTTCGCTTTGGTTTAAAACAAACCCCGGCGCGTACCCGCAATCTGACAGGCGGATAAACTCCTCGCCAATTTTAAGCCTAGCCTGCAACACTCGGCATTTATACTCCTCCGGCACTTCATACCCAGGAATCTCTGGCATTTCGGAAAACAATTGGCATTCCAGGGTTTCTGCCTTAAATGCAGCCGTGTAAAGCTCGATAGCCTCCACGCATTGTCCGTTGAATGTTAAATAAGGTCTGATTTTCATGGGAATTCTCCTTTTATTTTAATGGGCGCTGCCTAAAAGCCCGGCTGCGCTTTCTAGGCGATTCGCCGCCTGCGCGCGTGTTCGCCCCCATTCTTCTACCAATACTTCCTGTCCAGCCCGCGGTAGCTAATGGCCTCTGCCACATGCACAGCGTTGATTTCTGGCATATCTGCTAAATCTGCTATGGTGCGGGCAATTTTTAGTATCTTATGGTACGCACGGGCACTTAGCTTCATGGTGTCGAAGGCTTGTTTTAACAGGTCTGCGGCCTCTTTGTCTGGTTTGCAATGCTTTTTTACCAGTTGAGCTGGCATTTTTGCATTGAAGTAAATCCCTTCGCCATGTAGCCGCTTTTGCTGGCGAGCGCGGGCGTTTTCCACCCGGGCTTTTATTGTAGCAGAATTTTCTGATGGCTGCCCCTGTGCCGCCAGTGCGCTGTATTCCACCGGGGTTGCTTCCACTTGAATGTCAATTCTATCCAGCAGCGGCCCGGATATTTTCTCCAGATACCGCGCCACATCTGCCTCGCTACAGGTGCAGCGAGTTGAGCCTAAATACCCGCATGGGCAGGGGTTCATGGCCGCCAGCAGCAAGAAAACACTGGGGTAGGTGCATGAGCCGCCCACCCGAGTTATGCTAATCTGGCCGTCTTCTAATGGCTGGCGCAGGGTTTCCAGGGCTTTTTTTTGAAATTCTGGCAGCTCGTCTAGAAACAGCACCCCATTGTGGGCGAGGCTAATCTCGCCGGGCTGGGGGATGCGCCCGCCGCCAGTGAGCGAGCCGTAAGACGCGGTATGATGGGGCGTGCGGAATGGCCGCTCCCGTAGCAGGGCGGATTTTTGGTCCAGCAGCCCGGCTATGCTGTATATTTTGGTAATTTCCATGCTTTCTTCCATAGATAAATCCGGCAGGATTGTTGGCATTCGCCTGGCCAGCATGGTTTTGCCAGCCCCTGGCGGGCCAATCTTGAGGGCGTTATGGCAACCCGCCGCGGCTATTTCCAGGGCGCGTTTTACATGAACCTGGCCAGAAACATCTGCAAAGTCCACATCGTATGTATTTGGCGAGGGGCACAAAACCTGGCCATCGCTGGCAAAAGAGGCGATGCCCCTGCCGTCGAAATGCTCTACGAGGCCGCTTATGCTACCCACTGGGAAGACTTCTACACCCGCAACCAGTGCCGCTTCTGCAGCATTTTCTGTGGGCACAAAAATATTGCAGATACCCTCCGCCTTGGCCGCCATCACCATGGGCAACACCCCGCTAACAGGCCGCAGCGCACCATCTAGAGACAGTTCTCCTACAAAAAAAGCTCCTTCTGCGGCTTCCGGCTTCATAACTCCGGTGCATATTAAAATCCCCACTGCCACGGGCAAATCGAAGGCCGGGCCAGATTTACGAGTGTCTGCCGGGGCAAGGTTTACGGTGATGCGTTTTACGGGAAAGCTGTAATCCGAGTTGCGCACCGCAGCCCGCACCCGCTCCCGCGATTCCTTCACGGCAGAATCGGGCAGGCCAACAATATCGAAGCCAGGCAGGCCGCTGGCCAGGTCAACTTCCACATTCACGATATAACCATCCACGCCAATTACTGCACCGGAGAATATTTTTGCTAACATGGATTATCGCTTCCTTCTTTTGTTTTTTTGCGCGGCAGAATGGCCACGAACATATCAAATAATTGCTGTTTTTACAGGCAGAGTATACCGTTTTTGAAATTTCATGGCAAGTACAATTTGGGGGGGACGGCCCATGCAGCCTACCCCACCACCATCTCAATATTCCTATCCTCATCATTCCAGCTAACTTGCGCGCCGAAGAACTCTGCTATAAAGCGCAGTGGCACCATGGTGCGGTCGTTTACTATCTGGGCTGGAATGCTCATGCCTGGGGCTATTTCGCCTATGGCGAAGGTTAGGTTTTGGGCGGCGGTGGTTAGAGCTACTTCTCTGGTTTGGGCGTTCCAGGCGGTGGTTGCGCCAAGTAGCTCTGCTACAAAATGCAGGGGCAGCAAGGTGTTGCCTTCTATTATCATGGGCAACACATCCATGGTTTGGGCTATTGCGCCGGTGGCTTGGTTGATTATATTGTAGGAATCCATATGCAGCAGGAAGCTTGTGGCGGCTGGCGTGGGTAGGTTCGCGCCTGGCTCGAAGAGGATTATCGGGCCGCGGTCTATTGGGGCTTGGGGGTATTCCGGGGCGGGCTGTGTTTGGGTTGTGGCTTGTTCTGGCGGGTGGCCTGTTCCGCGGATTATTGCGTCTATTATGGCGGGGTGGATGGCTTCACCGGTGGCGCGGTTAAACAGCGCGAAGGTATGGTCGCCGTCGGCGCCGGCTGCGCCATTATCCCACCAGAATGTGGCCATGCCATGGCTGCGGGCTATGCTGGTGTAATCGTAGGCATGTTGCGCGCGCTGGGATGGGTTTGTGGGCTGGCCGTTGTTTACAGAGCCCCATTCGCTTAATATCACTGGCACGCCCAGCCTTGCTGCATGGCGGGCTATGTTGGCTACATCGCTGCGGATGATGGCTGGGCCTGGGTATTCTCCATGGCCATCATGAGCCCATTGGAAAGGCGCGTATGTGTGAACCGCCAAGATTATCCTATCGTGGGCGGTATCTTCTGGGATTGTGAAACCGTTAAATGCATTATCTGCGCCGCTGGCCGCATGGGTTGGCACCATCAAGAAACGATAAGTGTTATTCCCGCCGCTGGCCCGTACCGTGCTTACAAAGGCCTGGTTTAGCCTATTTAAGTTGTTGCGGGTTTCTGGTATGCCGCCGCCCCATTCGTTTTGGTGGGGCAGGCGGCCACGGGGTTCATTCAGCCCGGCAAAGATTAACCGCTGGCCAAAAGCCTCAAATTCTGGGGCAATTTGCTCCCAGAAGCGCGTTAGAATATGCAGCCCATGGTCTATATTATCGTCATCTAGCAAGATTACTTCGTTTTCGTGGTGGGTGTTTAAGATTATATGCATGTCTAGCTGGTATGCCCAGCCAACTACCTGCCGTACCCGGGCTATCCAATCTGCACGGATATTGTATTCTGGCGAAGGGGCGACCTTATGCCAGCTTACAGGTATGCGAATAGCGCGGAAGCCCGCGTCGTAAACCGCCTGGATAAACTCTTGTGTGACGGCATTAGCCTCGCCACCCAGCCATGCTGTTTCTAGCTGAACAACCGAGGCTGTATCGTAGCTACCCCCTGCAATCCAGCTAAAACCGCCGCTACCGCTTACCGCATCGAATGTATTGCCCAAGTTCCAGCCAGGGCCTATGGAATCCACAAATTCCTGTGCAGATATTGCCGAGTTCATGCTGCCCGCTACATTTATGGGCATCGCGCCCAGGATAAGGGTTATGGCCAATATAATCACCTTGCCTAGTTTCTTGTTCATTTTTTGCCTCCGTGTTTTTGATAGGGTGAATATATAGTGAAATAATTCGAAATCGGTCCCGCCTTTCGCGGCAAAAACGCCTGAAACGCCTTACCTCGGCGTTTCAGGTGCCGCTCGAGCGAGACCGTTTCTCATTTATTTCACTATATCATTCAAACTTACCGGGGGCAAGGTTTTATTTGGCCGGAGGCCGCTTAGTTCGCCTAAAAAAATTCAGTTGGTCGGATTTTCCGACCAACTGAATTTTTCAGCCAGCTAGTGAAGCAAATGAGAAACAGCTTCGCCAAAGCGGCATATGAAACGCCGAGGCAAGGCATTCCAGGCGCTTTTGCCGCGACAGGCGAGACCTGTTTTGAATTATTTCACCATAACTTGCACCGGGCCTGCGTATATGGTATGAATAGGAAACACTCGAATTTTGGCATATTTTCATGAAGCGAAACACACGAACAAACATTTCCTGATTAAAGGGCGTGAAAGGAGCATATCAATGAACAAAAACATCCGGCTTTTGATAGTCTTTTCTTTGGCGGCATGTGTGCTGCATGGGGCGCTGCTATTTAGCCCTTTTACCAATTATCTTTTTACATCTGTGGTTAAGGTGATTTTATTTGCCTCGTTCCCGCTTATTTATTTCCGCCTGGTGCTGCGGGAGAAATTTACCAGCTATATATTCATAAAAGGCAACGCCCGCAATATTAAATTGGCCTTTGCCCTTGGGGCAGCGGTTTTTCTGTTTATATGGGGCGTGTTTTGGGTAATCCGCGCCCATATAGACAATCAGCTTGTGGTATCTGCCCTAGAGGCAAATAGCATAACCCAGAGCAATTTCGTTTTTGTGTTCTTGTACATTGTAGTTATAAACGCCACCCTAGAGCAGGTTTTCTTCCGGGGGTTTATTTTCCAAACCATGGACAGGATGGGACGGCCCGGGCTTGCCCATTGTTATTCTAGTGTGTTGTTTTCGCTTTACCATATCCCAATACTGTTTGGGGCGGTAACATGGGAGATTATGCTGCTTTGCACCGTAGGGCTTATTGTAGCAGGGCTTATTTTTAACTTACTGGCGGTAAAATGTAAAAACCTTTTGGGCAGCATTGTGGTGCATGTAAGCGCTAACTTGGCGCTTAATTTGATTGTGGTTTACCATTTGGTGGTTTATGGTTATGGGTTTTAGCCCTGTACAAAAGAACTATAATCAAACATTGCTTTACCAAATCGAATATGATATCGTAAATCTAATATAAATCTCCATAGAATCGAGCCAAACATGCCAGCCATAACCCAATTAAACCAAAGTCTAATAAACAAAATAGCCGCCGGGGAAGTAGTAGAGCGGCCTCTTAGCGTGGTTAAAGAACTCACAGAAAACGCCATAGACGCCGGGGCAAATATAATCACGGTAGAAATATCAGACGGCGGCCTAGCCAGCATCCGCGTAACAGACAATGGCAGCGGCATCCCGGCTAGCGAGCTACCCCTGGCCTTCGCCCGCCACGCCACCAGCAAAATATCAAAGCTAGACGACCTTTTTAGCGTGGCTACTTTGGGCTTTAGGGGCGAGGCGCTGTCTAGCATTGCCGCGGTGGCACAGGTAGAAATGATAACAAAAACCCAGGCGGCCGCAGTGGGCACCAGGGTGGAAGTTCATGGGGGCAAATTCATAAGCACTGGCGAAATAGCCTGCGCTGGCGGCACCACCATAATCGTGTCCAATCTGTTCTACAACACCCCTGCGCGCCGCAAATTCCTAAAAAAACCCGCCACAGAGGCAGGTTATATCTCAGATTGCCTAGAAAAATTGGCCCTTTGCAACCCAGGCCTAACCATCCGCCTTATAAACAATAGCAAAATGATTTTCCAAACCAACGGCAACGGCGACCTACAAACCGCCATGCTAAATGTATACGACCGTGAAACCGCCACCAAAACCATCCCAGTAGAGACAGAAAGCGATACCTACCGGCTGCATGGGCTGGTGGGCAAGCCAGAAATAGCCCGGGGCAACCGGCAACATTCCAGTTTTTTTATAAATGGCCGATACATCAAAAGCAACCTACTTAGCCGGGCGGTAGAGGCCGCCATGCGCACCATGCTGCCTTCGGGGCGCTTTCCAATATACGCGTTGCATCTGTGGCTGCCCTACGATGCTCTAGATGTAAACGTACACCCCAACAAAATGGATGTGCGCTTTCAAGACGAAGAAGGCCTGTTCCACTTCGTAGAAACCGCAGTGCGAAGCGCATTGGATGAACAAAACTTGATACCACAGATGCAGCAAAAACCGCGCAACCGCAGTGAAGGCAGCGTTTTCCAGCAACCAGCCCTAGATGAACCAGCCCGCAAGGCAGCCCCACCGCCACCAATAAAGCGGAAGGCCAGCCATGCCCTACCCCCCATCAAAGATTATTTCCCGCCAAAAAAACCTGCCACAGACTACCTCACATCCCTGGCCAACAGCATCCCAACGCCGCCACCCAACGCCAACGATGCGGCTTTATTAAACGAGCTATTCCCGCCATCTGCTGACGCCGCCCTGCCTTTCGACCTACCTGCAGAGCGCCGCAAGCCCCTGCCTGGCCAAATGCAAACGGATTCTGGCGCAGCTACCCTCAAGGCGCAATCTTTCGCGGCGGCAAAACAGGCCGCTGCACCCCAGCCAGCCCAGAAGAAACCCACAATGCGTGAGGCACAAACCACACCCGCGCCGCGATTTTTCCAAAATTATTATCTTGTGGGGCTGGTTTTTAACACATATTGGCTGGTTACGCAGGGGGATTCCCTGTACCTGATAGACCAGCACGCCGCCCACGAGCGGGTTTTATATGAAGATTTGCTAGAGAAGGCTCGCTCTCAAGGGGTTCATTCTCAAAATTTGCTTGCGCCTATATCCCTGCGGCTTACCCCCAGGGAACGCCAGCTGCTGGAAGAAAACAAGGCCATGTTCGCAGATTTTGGCTTTGAAGTTGGCGGCCAGGCAGACGCGCCAGAGATTTTATCTGTGCCATATATGATGCAGGGCGCGGTGAACCCCAGTTTTTTCACAGATTTGCTGGATAAAATAAGCGAGGCAGGCTTCGATAAAGGTAGCCCCTATGCCCACAAAACCGAGCTGATAGCCAAGGCCGCCTGCAAAGCGGCTATAAAAGGCGGAGATTTTACTTCTCAAGACGAGGCTAAGGCCTTAATCAAACAGCTTTTGGAGCTGGACAACCCCTTTACCTGCCCACATGGCCGCCCCACCATTATAGAGCTTACAAAACGCGAGCTAGAGCGGCGTTTTAAGCGGAGTTAGCATGCTGTATGTAATTGCAGGGCCAACCGCCAGCGGCAAAACCGCTGTGGCCATAGAGCTAGCCAAGTTAACAGGCGGCGAGATTATTTCGGCGGATTCCATGCAGGTGTACCGGGGTATGGATATTGGCACGGCTAAGCCTAGCCGTGAAGAGATGGCCGCCGCACCACATCATCTGATAGATGTGGTACGGCCGAATGAGCCGTTTTCTGTGGCGGAATATGCTGGGCTTGCGGCTGCGGCCATAGAAGATGTTTTCCGGCGTGGCAAAACGCCAATTGTTGCGGGGGGGACTGGGTTTTATATCAATGCACTGATATACGGCGCAGATTTCACTCCAGAAGAGGACGACACTGCCCTGCGGCAGGAACTTATGCAAGCCGCCCGCGAACAAGGCGCGGCTTTTTTGCATGGGCAATTGTGGGAGAAAGACCCTGCTGCCGCGGCGGCAGTTCACCCCAACAATATCAAGCGGGTGGCTCGGGCATTAAGCTTTTGTATAAATACAGGTGGGCTTTTTTCTGAGTATAATGCTGGGCAGCGGGGGCGGCCGCTAAGGTATGACACACGATTTTTTACTTTGGATATGCAACGAGAGGTATTATACAGCCGTGTGGACCGGCGAACCCATGTAATGTGGGAAGCCGACCTGCCTGCAGAGGTACAGCGGCTATTGGATGAGGGGTATGACCCTGGCCTTGCGCCCATGCAGGGGATTGGGTATAAGGAGACTGTGGGATTTTTGCGTGGGGAGATAACACAGGCAGAGACTATTGCTGCTATTCAGCAGGCTACACGAAATTATGCTAAGCGGCAGCTCACTTGGTTTCGCCACCAGGCTAGGGATGCTGTGTTGCTGGAGGTACGGGGGAGGAGCGCGAAGGAACTGGCTGGGTTGATTTTGGGGCATGGGTTGGGTTGACTTATCCCGCGCTAACATTAGACTTCTTCCGAAATTCCCGCAGGGGTTTCGGAAAAGTTACATTTTCAATCTTTTGCTTCTTCTGAAATTGCGTTTTTTTGCAATTTCAGAAGAACTCTATTCTATTTTTCGCCATATAAAACCAACCACATCTTCTGCAGATGTGAAATAGAAGCCATCTGCATATGGCGCATGTGTGCTAATCAGCCCAGTAAAGCAGGCATGATAACCAAACATAAAGGAGAAAGCCAATGTTATACGATTACCTAACAAGCCACCTAAACATAAGCCAAGAAGTGGCTATTTTCATGGAAAGAATCGAAAATTCCCTGGCGGCGGAGTTCAAAAAAGCCGACCAAATTGCCGAGTACAACCAGGCAAAAGTGCTGGCAGCCATGCAGGCCTGCCGCCTTAGCGACACCCATTTCAACGATTCTACCGGCTACGGCTACAACGACGAAGGCCGGGAAGCCCTGGAAGAAATTTTCGCCAAGATATTCAAGGCCGAGGCCGCACTGGTGCGGCCGCAGCTTATTTCTGGTACTCATGCACTGGCGGCGGCGCTTTTTGGCAATTTGCGCCCTGGTGATACTTTGCTTTCCCCGGTGGGCAGCCCTTACGATACTTTGGAATCTGTAATTGGCATACGCCCCACATCCGGCTCGCTGAAAGAATACGGCGTAAATTACGCCCAGGTTGAACTCACAGCGGATGGGAATTTCGACCTACCCGCCATCAAAGCTGCATTGCAAACCCAGCCCAAAATGGTTACTATCCAGCGTTCTAAAGGGTATTCTTGGCGCAGGTCTTTTACTGTGGCGGAAATAAAATCACTCATACAATGCATACGAACAGAATCTCCGCGCACAATAATCATGGTGGACAATTGTTATGGCGAATTTGTTGAAACCTCCGAGCCAATAGAGGCCGGGGCAGATATTATCGCCGGTTCTTTTATAAAAAACCCTGGCGGCGGCATTGTCCCAGGGGGCGGCTATGTGGCCGGCCGGGCAGAACTTGTGGAACGGGCCGCAGAACGGTTAACCGCGCCTGGCCTGGGCAGCGCAGTCGGGCCATCTTTGGGCATGACAAGAACCCTGACACAGGGGATTTTCCTAGCCCCGCAAACCGTAAGCAGCTGCATAAAAGGTGCTGTTTTGGCGGCAGAAACCTTTAACCGCTTAGGGTTCGATGTGCTACCATCGGCCACCGCAACCCGCACAGACATAGTGCAGGCCGTGAAACTAGGCCAGCCGCAGCATGTTTTGGCTTTCTGCCATGGCATACAAAAAGCTGCCCCGGTAGACAGCTATGTAAAACCTGAAGCAGCACCAATGCCCGGCTATGGCGACGGCGTGGTGATGGCTGGTGGTACGTTTATCCAGGGTTCATCTATAGAACTTAGCGCAGATGCCCCCATGCGCCCGCCATATATCGTGTATTTTCAGGGGGGTTTAACCGCCGCCCATTCAAAAGCCGGGGTGGTTTTTGCCCTGGACGAACTGGTTAAGGCCGGGCTGGTTAGCTTGTAGTGAAATAAATGAAAAACGGTCTCGCCCAAGTGGCATCTAAAACGCCAAGATAAGGCGTTTTTGCCGCGGCAGGTGAGGCCGGTTTCAGATTATTTTACTACATGGCCGGTTCCGGAATCCTTTTGCAAAATCCAGTTGGTCGGATTTTCCGACCAACTGGATTTTGCAAAACCAACCAGGGGGTAGCATCATAAAGGAGAAATCATGTTATACTTTCTACTAATCTGTAGTTTTCTGGCCATAAACAGCCCCCAAAACCCACAAGACTCCACCTTGCTTTGGCTGGTTAACCAAGAAACACCACTGCCGCAAAACTACGGCCCAAACCTAGCCAAGCAGGCAAATATAAACCTGCACCCACAAGCCCTTGAAGCCTTCAACCAAATGGCAGCAGCCATGGTGGCAGACGATATCCATGGGCTTTTTGTGCAAAGCAGCTACCGCACATACTCCCACCAGCAAAAAATCTTCAACCAGCGGCTACAGGAATTAACCGCCCAGGGCGAATCCCCAGGCCAGGCCGCTATCATTACAGAAAGCTCTATCCGCCGCCCCGGCACTAGCGAGCATCAACTTGGCCTGGCCATAGATGTAAGCCTAGACGGCCAGCTAAACGAAACCTTCGCCAACAGCCCCGCAGGCCAATGGTTGCAGGCAAATTGCCATCGCTACGGCTTTATAATCCGCTACCCCCAGGGCAAAACCCATATTACCGGCACAATTTACGAGCCATGGCATTTGCGTTATGTTGGTATGCCACATGCATCTTTAATCCACAGTTTAGACTTGACACTGGAAGAATATCTATGGTATGTTCATTTATCTAAGATGCTTGTCTTTTGGTGTGAAGATTTGGCAGATTCTTACTATTTAATTAAATATTTCTGCCAACTACCAGAACACATGCCTCTTTGTATTGTGGATATCTCGTCTTTGCGCCCCGGCGGCGACGGCGGATTTATTATAACAAGCCACAAAACCTACAAGCCGGAGAGTTAAAATAAAAGGAAGCTGAGGGGATTAAAATGCAAGCCTTAAGGAATTGGAAAATCCGCACTAAGTTATTTTTGAGCTTTGCAGTTTTGCTGGCCGCCATTGTTGCTGTGGCCATAGTGGGGATAATTGGGGTAGACACCTATATTATCGTTATCATAAGCGTAGCCGCCATTTTGCTGGGCATAATCACGGCTTTTGTTATATCCGCGCTTATTTCCAAGCCCATAGAAAGGGCTGTAAGCTCGCTGCAAGACATGGCACAGGGCAAGCTTAATGTCAATATTTCTGTAGATTCCAAAGATGAAGTTGGCCAGCTAAGTGCAGCCGCCCTAGAGCTAACCACCATATTACAAACCCTTATGGACGATATGGACCACATGGCCCGGGACCAACGCAACGGCCTGCTGGATTCTTTCATAGACAAGAATAAATTTGAGAACGCCTTTGCAGAAGTTGCAGAAAAAATCAACGGCATGATAGAAACCGAAATCGCCCTGCAAAGGAAAGCCATAGAAGTATTCAGCCGCATAGCAGACGGCGAATTTGACGTGGACCTAGAAAAACAACCAGGCCAGCTAATCTTCGTGAACGAAGCTGTAGACGGCATGAGAGACAATATTAAACATGTAAGCGACGCCATAGACTCTGTAATACAGGCCGCCAGCGTAAATGGCGACCTAGCCTTTAAAATAGACACTCACGGCTTCCACGACGGCTGGCTAGAAATCATGGAAGGCCTAAACAGAGTATGTGAATCCGTAGACAAGCCTATTGTAGAAATCCGCGATGTAATGGGCAGGCTAATAGAGGGCGACTTTACCGTTAGGGTAAAAGGCAGCTACACTGGCGACTTTGGGGCAATAGCCGATGCCGTTAATGGCACAATAGACGCGCTGAACGGCTATATTTCAGAAATGTCAAGCATCTTATCAAACGTAGCTTCCGGTGACCTCACCCAAACAATAACCCGGGAATATGTAGGCAGCTTTAGCGAAATTAAAGATTCCATCAACCATATTTGCGGCACTCTTTTCAAAACCATGGGTGAGATTTCATCCGCATCCAGCCAGGTGCTGGCCGGCGCCAAGCAAATCTCACAATCTGCAATGGATCTAGCCAACGGCGCACAAACCCAAGCATCCAACGTACAAGAATTAAACGCATCCATAGACCTAATAAGCCAACAAACCCGCAACAACGCAGAAAACGCCGAATACGCAACAGAACTTTCCAACAAATCCACAGTAAGCGCCCAGGAAGGCAACGCCGCAATGAACCAAATGCTAGACGCCATGACCGCCATCCGGGAATCTAGCACAAGCATATCTCAAATCATAAAAGTTATCGAAGGTATCGCTTTCCAAACCAACTTGCTATCCCTTAACGCGGCCGTTGAAGCTGCCCGGGCAGGCGACGCAGGCAAAGGCTTTGGCGTAGTAGCAGACGAAGTTCGTATCTTGGCCAACAAGAGCCAAAACTCCGCAGCCGAAACCACAGAACAAATCCAAAACTCCATCAACCGCGTAGAGGCTGGCTCTGAAATAGCCCAAGCCACCGCCGCATCCCTAGACGCAATAGTATCCAGCGCCGCCGAAGTTATGGACATAATAAGCGGCATATCCTCTGCCTCCCGCGACCAAGCCGACGCCATAGAACAAATAGCCGCAGGCCTACAGCAAATCTCTGGCATAGTCCAATCCAACTCTGCCGTAAGCGAAGAAACCGCTGCCGCAGCACAGGAATTAAACTCCCAAGCAGAGATATTGCAAGAATTGGTTAGCTATTTCAAATTATAATAAAACCGCCGGAGGCTTCACTAATCACGCCTCCAAAGTTTTAAAAAATAAGGCGCAAACCATACCTGGTTTGCGCCTTATTTATCTCTACACTATCTTTTTTCAAAAAGAAGTGCGGCTACAAGGGCAAAGCCCGCACAGCCCTAGCTCATAAATCACCTCACAAACCTCCTCCAGATACTTCCTGTCATGGGACACGCTTATTATTGTGCCATTGAAAGAGGATAGGGTCTTGCGTATTTCTGGGGCGGATAGAGGGCTAAAGTTGCGGGTTGGCTCGTCTAGTATTAGAACGTTGGCGTTTTTTAGCACCATGTCTAGAAATAGGATTTTTGCTTTTTTGCCGCCGCTTAGTTTGTCTATTTTCCCCAGCATTTCGTCGTGGGTGAATTTCATGCTGCCAAGGTAAGTACGCACCTTGGTTATGCTGGCTTTATGGCCGTCTGGGGCCAGAAATTCTATTGGAGATTGGCTGTAGTTTAGGGCTTCTGTGTAGTCTTGTGGCATATAAACTGCGGTTATGTCTGGCCTGTGTTTTAGAATTTGCCATATCTGCCGCAGCAAAGTGGATTTTCCTGCGCCATTTTTGCCTATTATGCCAACATGCTGCGCCCCTGTTATGCTAAGCTGGATGTGGCTTGCCAGTTGTTTGTTTTGGGCTTTTAGGCTGGGCAAGTCTAGGGAAAGAATCATCTTGCCGGCTGGCATGGTTATATTTGGGTCAAATTGGGTTAGTATTGCATCTTCTGTTTGGGGCTTTTCTAAGAAATCATCCGCGGATTTTTCTAGCCTTTTGCCTGTGGATTTTACGGCTTTCATTTTCTTTTTTAGCAGCCTTGCGCCGCCGGGGTCTTGGCGGGAGATGCTGCGCTGTTCGTGGTCTACCCTATTGTAGATTTGCTGCCAGCGTTCCATTTGGTTTTTATGGTCGCTACGCTGTTTTTTGGCTATTTGCATTTGCTTGCTATGGGCAAGGTTGCGAGCCTTTACATAATCGTTGTATTTGCCGTGGGCTACGGTTATTTTGCTTTTTGTTTTGCGCATTAGCTGCTCTATATGGATGATTATATTTGCGGTGTTTTCTATCAGGGTTTCGTCGTGCGAAATGAAGATTATCGGCTGGTTACAGCCACGGATGAAACCCTCTAGCCATTCCAAGGTGGCCAGGTCTAGATCATTGGTTGGCTCGTCCAGCAGAAGTATATCTGGCTGCTGCATGAGGACCTTTGCCAGTTGGATTTTAATTTTCTCGCCGCCAGATAGGCTGCTTAAAACCTGCTGCGACGCAGTAAAACCTAGCTCCAACCCCAGCTGGGATAGGATTTTCACATGCTTTTGCGGCTGCGAGTCTTTGAAAAACTCTGCTACGCTGCTGTGTAAATACTGCTGCGGGAAGAACTGTGGCAAATACCCCAGCATCCCTTTTCTAATTATCTCGCCGCTACAATTACAATAATCCGCAACTTCTTGCTGGCTGCATATGCATTTTAAAAGGGTGGATTTCCCGTTACCTTCCTCCCCTATAATAACGGCCTTGTGGCCGTGGCCAAGTACAAAATTGAAGCCCTCCACCAATATTCTGTCATTGATGGCTGCGCTTATAGTCAGGTTTTTTATCTCTAACATATGATACCTCCATAGCAAGGCGGCCTCGCCGCCTTTGTTTCCTTAAATCTCGCGAAGAAATTGCAACGCAATTTCCTAGCATACAAAAAACTGCATTTCCTATTGTGGGGAAATGCAGTCCTATTTTTGAAACGCAAATAATATGCCCGTTTTTAACCTGGCAAATGGCAAGCGCAACAAAATACAACCCAAATCCCAACAACAGAACAACGCGGGCTTAACCGCATTGCTTACTAGCTAATTTACAAAAAACTGCTGTCAGTTGCATTTGGATTAATTGTTCACGCTTCAACCACCTTTATTAAATTTCTTTCGAGATTACGCTCTCTAATGTCGAAAAAACTTCATTTTCAATCGGTTGTTTCTTCTGGAATCACGTTTTTGTGCTTTCAGAGGAACTCCGATGTACATTTGTGGGATTGTACCATGCCTGTAGGCTTATTGCAAGCATACAAAAGCTGGGTTTATTGCAGCTGGTTATTATGCTTTGCTGGTTCAAACCGCTCCCCTAGCTTGCGGTAGTAATTGGCTATGCTTTTATCCCCATCATTGTCTGGGAACAGGCAAAATGGCAGGCTATCGGTTTCTTTGTGTTTTATCACGCAGTCGCAGCATTTTCGGTGGTTGGGGCATGCGATTTTTGGGCAAATGCATTCTTTTACACATGGCATGGTTTTCTCTCTTTCTACGGCAGGTGGATTCTCTCTGTTTTTACTATCCAGCCTTTTGGCAGGTTGGCCAGCAGCATGGGCAGCGCCAGCAGGAATGAGCCGTTGCCGGGCAGGTATAAGGGTAGGTCGTCTCTGCTGCGTTGGTAGTTGTTGCCGCTGGTTACATATTGGTTTTTTGGGTTGTCGGATAGCAGTAGCTCTACGGCCTGCTCTGGGTTGCCTAGGGTTATGGCGCACATGGCCATCATTGCGTAATCCCAGCCCCACATGGTTTCTGGCTGCCAGCAGGATATGACTTTCTTTAGGGTGGCGGCCATTTTCACAGAGTCAACTGCAGGACTTTTAAATAGGCCGTATGTACCCAGCATCATGGGATGGTCTTTGTTGTAGGTTTCGTAAGTATCTGGGGCGTTGTGGTGGGCTAAGTATAGGCCATTTTTTGTTTTTGGCGGGGTTATTTGGGCGGCGGTTTGCTGCCAGGTGGTGGTGTGGCCTAGGCGGGAGGCCCAATTTGCGGCAGTTTGTAGGCCGTGGCGGAAGTATTCCATCTCGAACATCGGGTTTTGCACCGTGGAGGGGTCGTAAGTTTCTTGAGCGGGCATTACCGGGGGTAGGATTTCGTATTGGCCGCTTGGGTTTTGATGCAAGAAGCTTTCCATGAAGGTGGCAAGACCTTCCACCAGCGGCCAGTATTTTTGTAGGAACGCTGGGCTTGGGTTTGTTTCGTACAGCATTTCCAGCATTATTATCAGATGTGGCTGCTGCCATACCAGCAGCGGCGCAATCATGCTTGGGGCGTCGCGGCCAGTATGGGCTGGCTGCTTTGGCCAGCGCAGGCCGCGGTAGCCGTTGAAGGCGGCTAGACGGCGGGCGGCGGACATTTGGCTGCGAAACCATTCTAAGCTTGGCAGCAGGTATTCGCCCAAATTCCACAAGGGCAGGAAACCGCTGTTCCATAGGTACATTTCTGTATGAAACCTGCCGTACCAGGAATTGACGGTTAGCCCGGTTTCGGCATGGGGCAGGCTGTCCATGCCTTGGATTTTTAGCAGATATAGGGATAGCACCATGCGTCGTTCTATTTCTGCGGCGCGAGGGTCTATGGTTTGGCTAAAATCTGCTAGGCCGGTTTTATGCCAGAAACTTTGCCAAGCGGCACAGGAGCTGGCGTAGATGCTGGCGTATGGCGGTGCTGGCTGCAAGGTTTTGCTGAAATGGATAGTGAACTGAGACTCGCCGGGAGGGATGGAGAAAATGCGAGAATGCTGGCTGATTTCGCGGCTCCCAAACGCGCCACCCCCAACCCCCACAAAATACTCTACATCATCCATAACTCGCCGGGCAACATCCCCTTCCCAGGCCGTAAAATGCCGCCTTGGGCTGCCCCAATCTGCGCCGCTAATCTCGTGGCTGCCGTAGGAGAAATCCACCCGCAGCCCAAGCCCATGTAGCCGGCTGCATAGCTTCACCCCCAGGGTATCGCTACCCTGCCCGCAAACCGTTTCAACCTCTACAGGTTCGCCTTCAAGCAGAAACCAGCTGGTTAGCAAGCCGCTGTACAAATCCAGCTCTTGCCGCGCCTCTGTTATCATTTCTGGCGATATATCCTGCCCATGCAAACAAAGCCCAACCCTAGCCAGGTTAAATTTATGTGGGTTATGGCGCAGCCAGTCGTAAACATGCTCGTTTCCTGGTTTTCGTTCTGTTGGGTAAAAGACCTGGCGCCCGGCATGTTGGTAGGCGGTTAGCTGCAAATCTTCCCACTCGTACAGCTTCCCGCCCGCTGTGGGGGCGGTGTGCCAGCCCCAACTGCTCATGGTGCAAAGGGGGAAATTAGCCGCGCTGTAATGGGAATACAGCGTTTGCAAACCTGTTATATCCGCCGTGAAACAAAACCCCCCGTTGCCAACCGACAACGGGGAATCAGTGGACATTTCTGTCAACACAGGATTATGCCTGCGTACTACTGCCTTCGCATCTATCATAATATATCGCCAAGCCCTACATTCTGTGGCAGGCCGCTGGCTATTGCCTTGTTGGCGCAGATGCCTGTCATTATAGACATCACGCCGTCTTCCACCCCTGCTGCCCGTTTAAACCGGTCTGGCGCGGAGTTGCCGAAAATATCCTCTAGCATTACCGCATCGCCGCCGCCGTGGCTGCCTTCTGCGGCTTTTACTTCAACTTCGTATGGCTGGCCGAACATTGGCCATACCACAATTTCCTTCTGCCTTAATGCACCTTCGTCGCTGCGGTCGCCGCCGGCATTTATATATGATTTTTCCATCACTTTGTACTCTATGCGGCCTTTAGAGCCGTTAAAATTCACACAAAAGCCTTCCCAGGGCATGTAGCTGTTAAGGGAATAGGTTAAAATCGCGTTGGTGTCGTATTTTACAATCACACCCATGGTATCTTCTATGCTAATATCATCTGAAAACACGCTGCGGTCCCGGATATAACCGCTATCGGCCTCTGCGTCTAGGTACATGGCTTTTAGCGCTTCGTTACTGGCCATGTCTATAGCAAAGGGGTCGTCCTTAATATGGCTGCCATGGCTACGGGTTACAAACTCGGTCATGCCACGTTTTTCTGCATTATGCCGCCCATAAAAATTAAGCTCGCCGAATGCGAAAACATTCTCTGGCCGTGCCCCAAGCCAAAAATTGACCAAATCGAAATGATGGGTAGATTTATGCACCAGCAGCCCGCCGCTATTATGCTTATTCCTATGCCAGCGGCGATAATAATCTGCCCCATGGGAAATGTCTAACAGCCACTCAAAATGCACGCTAAACACATTGCCAATCGCCCCGTCCATTATCAGTTCCCGCACCTTAGTATTGTTTGGCGCGTAACGATAATTAAACGTAACCCGCAAATCCCGCCCGGTGCGCTTCATTGCGGCCACAATAAGCTTGGCCTTCTTCTCGTCTATAGTCAGCGGCTTCTCTGTTATCACATCGCAGCCGGCCTCCATCGCCCGCACAATAAAATCATGATGTGTCCTGTCTGTAGAAGTTACAATGACCACATCTGGGCGTGTCTCACCTATCATCTTCTCAAAATCCAAATATCCATACATAGGCACCTCGCCGTACCCATGCGCCACAATTGCTCTGTTAGCTACCCGCATCCTGGTTTCGCTTTGGTCGCAAAGCCCAACCAACTTGCATGTAGCCCTATAAGTGGTAGCAATCGCATCATAAAACATAGCCGCCCGTGAGCCAGTGCCAACAATTGCGTATTTTTTCATTCGTCGTCTCCTTATTTAAAGCCGTCAAGAGGCTTCGCCCTGGATGCTTGGGCAGCAGGTTGCATAGCAACCGACCAGCCTCCAACATCTCCAAAAAACTGTAAACGTGGTACCGTATGGTACCATAATTCGGGTAAAATGGTACCGTATGGTACCATTTTTATGGCGTTTTGATGCGAAAATGATGTTGTGATAGCCAAAAAAGCCCGGACTTACGCCATTGTTAAAGAATATTTTACATGTAAATTTAATTTCTATCTTCAAACTACCGCTTTAGTCTCTAAAAATTTTAGCAAATTGTCAAACTGTACTGGCTCGGCCTCGCCGGTTTCCATATTTTTCACGTTTGCGCTCGCGTTTTCCAGTTCGTTGCCGCCTATTATCATGGTATGGGCAGCGTTTATTTTGCTGGCGTATTTCATTTGGGCCTTCACAGAGCGGTTTAGCAAGTCACCCTCGGCTTTCACGCCTGCCTGGCGCAAAAAGTACACAAGCTCTTGGGCCTTGCGTTCTCCGGCTTCGTCTGCATGGCCTATAAATATTTGGGGCGAAAGGGTTTCCGTCGGTTGGAACTGCTGGGCTTGCAGCATATTTACCAGCCGCTCCATGCCCATGCCAAAACCTACCCCCGGCGTATGCTGGCCGCCAACTTGCTCTATCAGGCCGTCGTAACGCCCGCCGCCTAGCACTGTTAGGCCTTCTGCGGTGATAAACTCAAACACCGTGCGGGTGTAATAATCTAGCCCCCGCACCACCCTTGGGTCTATCACAAAGGGGATTTCAAAGGTTTTAAGCAGCTGTTGCAGGCCTTGAAAATGCCCTGCACATTCCTCATCCAAAGAATCCAGCACAGATGGCGCATCTTTTAGATGCTCTTTGCAGCTAGGGGTCTTGCAATCCAGCACCCGCAGCGGGTTTTTCTCTATACGCTGGCGGCAAAGCCCGCAAAGGGAATCCATTTTTGCGTCGATAAACGCCCGTAGCGCTTCATGGTACAACTTGCGACAGCCCGGGCAGCCAATGCTGTTTAGGTGCAGCGTTACATCCCGCACCCCAAGCCTATTAAGCAGCGTCCATCCCAAGGAAATTACTTCTGCCTCTGTAGCCGCGCTAGTGCCACCAAACACCTCCACACCAAACTGGAAATGCTGCCTATACCTGCCAGCCTGTGGCTGCTCGTAGCGGAAAATCGGCCCCAAATACCATTGCTTAGTAGGCTGTGGCGTGCTGGCAATCCCGCGCTCTATATAAGACCGTGCTACCCCGGCAGTGCCTTCTGGCCGCAGGGTCATGCTGCGCCCGCCCTTATCTAGGAAGGTGTACATTTCCTTCTGCACGATATCCGTAGTCTCACCCACTCCCCGCAAAAACAGCTCTGTAGGCTCAAAAATAGGCGTGCGAATCTCCTGATAGCGGTACGCCGTGGTAATTTCACGTATCAAATCCTCCACATGCCGCCATAGTTGCATCTCTACGCCATAAACATCTCTAGTTCCCTTAGGTGCCTGAATCATTTTTATCGCTCCTTTTGTTGATTAAGACCGTGGGCTTTGCCCACACCCACAAACTTTTTTGAAAAAAAGTTTGACAAAAAACTTTATTTTTTGATTATAAAGATAATTTGTGCCTCGCCAAAGCGGTTCACCCGCTGTGCTTCGCGAAATCCAAGCTTGTGAAGCATGGCGCAAGAGGCAGCATTGGCGGCCTGGGTTTCTGCCGCGCCCACCGCCTCTGTGGCATAACCTTTCCCCCACGCCGCGGGCAAAAATTCATACGAAACCTCTGTATGCTCCTCGTCATGATGCGGGCCAAGAGAAACATTCCCCAGAAAAGCGCCTGTATCGCTGCATCGCACAGTCCAATATAAGCAGCCCTCACCCGGGAAAACCCTCGATACAACCCCAGCTATACTTCGCCGCAACCCGCGCCTTCCGCCTAAATAAGCCCAAACATCCACCGCGCGGTACAATGCCCATATCCCAGAGATATCCCTGCAAGTTGTCCTTCCTATATGGCAACGCTCAGCCTCAATCATATCGCCCGCCTCCATAATCCCAATATTAAAGTTTTTGCCCCGCTTTTTTCAAATGCAGCCCGAAAGAAATCGGGCGGCAGGTCGTGCCGGGTTCGCGAAGCGAACCTTATGAAAAGCGGGTGGAGGTGTGGTCGGCAAGGCCTCTGACAGTTCTAACGTAATGTTCCGGGTTCTTATGGTTAAATTCCCGGCTTATTTTATCCCCAGTTACAAATTTGCTTACTGCGCCTGCGCCCATGCCTAGTACGGTTTGGGTTTCGGCCATCATGCCTACATTGTATGAACATTCTTGGCCGAGGCGGGCATAGCCTACATTTTCGAACATGCCCACCATGTTTTTTTGGCGGTATAGGTAGTATGGGGCTTGGCCCATTTTTTGTGTTTCTTCCGCGGCTATCGCTAACATTTCTTCTGTGGCTTGGGCTGTGGGCAGTGGGTAGTCGGTTATGTTTTCTATCAGCAGAGATGCCCGCTTTACGGCTAGGGTATGCACTGTAATATTTTCTGGGGCTACTGTTGCTAAGGCTTCCATGGTGCGGCGGATATCCGTTGCGGTTTCCCCTGGCAGCCCCACGATAATATCCGTGTTAATCAGGTTAAAACCGGCTGCCCGCGCCATGCTAAATGCCCGGAAAAAATCCGCAGCGTCATGGCCGCGGCCTATGAATTTTAGCGTTTTATCGTTTAGGGTTTGGGGGTTTATTGCTATGCGGGTTACCCCTGCGGCCTTCATTATGTCTAGGTTGGCTTGGGTTATGGTGTCTGGCCGCCCTGCTTCTACTGTAAACTCTGGCGCCGCCCCAAATTCCTGCGCCACTATGGCCAGCACATCCGCCAGCAAAGCATCTGGCAAGGCTGTGGGCGTGCCTCCACCTATATAAATAGACGATACCCTGCCACCCATCTGGGCAAGCTGCTGTGCTTTTTCGTGGCATTCTTGCTTTAGAACATGCACGTAGGCAGCCATTTCTTCTGGCCGAGCCGCCCGGTGCGCCATATTGAACGAGCAATACACGCAGCGGGTGGGGCAAAACGGCAACCCCAAATATATACCAACAGGATGGCCGCCCCCGGCGAAAATCGCCTCTGTAACGCGCCTTTCATTATGGGCAACTTGCAACGCCAACCGCGCTTTGGGCTCGGTTACGCAAAAAGGCTCTGCCAGCACATGGATAATCTTTTCGCTGGCAAAACCAGCATCCATTAGCTCTCGTACCATTCGCGATGGCCTTATCCCGGTAAGGGCACCCCATGGGGTGTATGCCCCCACTGCCGCCTGCAATGCGTGGTACAAAGCAAGCATCACCACGCGCTTCTTGTTAAGGTAAACTGGCAAATTTGTCAGGGGTATGCTATGTTCGCTAATTAGCAGGCCATCCCGGTACACATGGCCATGGGCGAAGCGTTCGTCTACTGTTGATTTTACAAAAAAGCCCTGTGATGGGGTTTCACCCTGTGCACAAATTCTAATCCCCTGGCCGGGGAAAAACACCTGCACAACTGTTTGTACTTCATGGGTGCCGCCATGGTTAAGCCCGATTGCAATCATGCATTTAACCTGGTTATATCGTAAGCCCCAAGCTCGGTTTTAAGCTTGGTGGTAAGATGATTTAAATGCTCGCCATCGAATATTTCTATGCCGATATTTACTATGGTTTCGGATTGTACTTCCCGGGCGCTTACGGATGATGCCCGCACTTTTTCGTCGTTAAGCACGCGGATTACATTTAGCAGCAAGCCTTCCCGCCGTTCGCAGGCGAAGCGCAGGTCTGCATGGTAGGTTGTGCCAGATTTATCTCGCACTTGCCAGTGGGCGTCTATAAGCCGCTTGCGGTCCAGCTCGTCCATATGGGTGATGTTAATGCAATCTGTGCGATGGATTGTAAGGCCGCGGCCGCGTGTTACATAGCCGGTTATTTCGTCGCCGGGTAGGGGGCTGCAGCATTTGCCAAAGCGATAATCTGTGTCACCCACGCCTTTTACCACGATATTACCCTTGTTTTTGGTTTCCTTTTTGGGGGCAGCGTCTAGTATGGATTGCGCCACTTCTGCGTCTGTCATGGGTGGCAGGGATTTTTCGTATTCCCTTTGTATGAAGTTGGCTACTACTTTTTCTTTGATCCCGCCCACGCCAATAAGGGCGTATAACTGGTCTAGGGTTCTGCAATTGAACCGCTCTAGCACTGTTATGGTGCGCCCGTCTTTTAGCATTTCGTCTAGGGGGATATTGGCCGCTTTTGCGGCTTCTTCTAAGGTGGCGCGGCCCCTTTGGATGTTAACGCCGCGGTTTTCCTTGTTATACCATTGAGTGATTTTGTTGCGCGCCTGTGGGGTTTTTACAATTTGCAGCCAGTCGCGGTTTGGGCCTTTGGAGTTTTGGCTTTCTAGTATTTCTACCCTGTCTCCGGTGTGTAGCTCGTATTCTAGTGGCACTATTTTGCCGTTTACCCTGGCACCCACCATGCGGTTGCCTAGGGCAGAGTGGATTGCGTAGGCGAAGTCTATAACTGTGGCACCCTCTATAAGCTGGTAAACATCACCCGTGGGGCTAAAGCAATAAATATGCGTTTTGAAGGCGTTAAGGTCCATTTTTAGAACGCTTAAAAATTCGTCAGAATCGGCAACATCTCGCTGCCAGTTCATCATATCTTGCAACCATTTATCCTTGGCGGCCTTGCCACCTTCTTTGTATTTCCAATGGGCGGCAATACCGTATTCTGCAACATCATGCATCTCGAAGGTGCGTATCTGCACCTCAAATGGCTGGCTTTTGCCAATTAGCGTGGTGTGCAGCGATTGATATCCATTTGGTTTTTTGGTGCCAATATAATCCTTAAACCGCCCGAAAACTGGCGTGTACATATCATGCAACCGCCCCAAAACCTCATAACATTCTGCCTTTGTGTCCACAAGAACACGCACTGCGTACAAGTCGTGTATTTCGTCTAGGGTTTTGGTTTTTTGCATCATCTTCTTATAGGTGCTGTAGAATCTTTTTGCGCGGCCTTGAACTTTGGCTTTTATGCCATCGGCCTCTAGGCGTTGTCTTATCTCGGTTATCAGCTCTTCTACTAGCTCTTGGCGCTCGGTTTGTTTTAGTTTTACTTTACGGGCTAGCTCGTTGTATTGCTCGCGGTCTGTATATTTAAAGCCTAAATCTTCTAGCTCGTAGCGCAGGTGGGCTATACCCAGCTTATGGGCCAAAGGTGCGTAAATTTCTAGGGTTTCGCTGCCCACTTTAGACTGTTTGTCTGGCGAGCGGGCATCTAGGGTGCGCATGTTGTGCAGGCGGTCTGCTATTTTTATCAGTAGAACCCGCACATCTTTGGACATATGCAAGAACATTTTGCGGTAATTGGCGGCTTGTTCGTCTGTTTTGGATACATAATCCACTTTTCTTATCTTGGTCACGCCATCTACCAGCAGGGCAACATCGTCGCCAAATTGCTCTGTTAAATCCTCCAATGTATGGGAAGTATCCTCCACCACATCATGCAAAATGCTGGCAGCGATGGATTCCATATCTGCACGTATTTTTGCCAGGATTATTGCAACTTCTATGGGATGCACCACAAATGGCTCACTAGATTCCCGGTATTGGCCGTTGTGGGCGGCAACCGCAAGCCTGTAGGCCCGGTCTATCATATCCAGGGAGGAATTTGGGCGGTATGATTTTATTTCTTCAATAAGCCTATCGTAAGAAGCCTCGATTATTCGCATATTCTCTGCTGCTGTTTTGCCGTTTTTTTCGTTCATTTTGCCCACACCTCCTTTTTGGTATTTTTGCAATTCAGTTGGTCGGAATTTCCGATCAACTGAATTTTTTCATCAGGATTGTTTTGAGTAGAGTTCTTCTGAAATTGCAAAAAATGCAATTCCAGAAGAAGCAAAAGATTGAAAATGTAACTTTTCCGAAATTAAAAAGCATAATTTCGGAAGAAGCCTAGTGGAAAAAGTAATTTTTGTTGAAATCGAAAAGCGCGATTTTGAAAAAAGCCTTCTATCGCCCCATTATGCAGATTATAGAGCTTCTATGGGAAATTGCAAGACATTTTCCTGTAATTGTCTCATTTCGTCGAGATTGCACAGGGCTGTACCTGGCTTGCTTACGCTGGCGGCGGCCGCCCCCATAATAGCAGGCAGGAACTCTGCCACGGGCAGGCCGCTGGCAATGGCGTAAACCATGGCAGCCACCATGCTATCCCCTGCGCCGGGCAGGCCTTTTACCGTTACAGGCAAAGCCGGAGAAAACCAGCCGCCCTCGCTGGTGGCCAGCACCGCACCACTCGCTCCCATGGAAACACAAACCATGCTAACCCCCGCAGAAAGCAACTGCTGGCAGCAGAATTTATATATCTCTGCCGGGGTTTTTAGGCTTAAACCAAAGCTGCTGTTTAGCTCAAATAAATTTGGCTTGATGGCAAATGGCTTTGCCGATATGGCCAGGCGAAGGGCTTCGCCCTCTGCATCTATGATTGTTTTGCCGGGATAGCCCTGGCAAATTTGGGCGTAGAGGCCTGCGTCCACGCCGCCGGGGTAGCTGCCGCTTAGCACTAGGATATCTGACTGGCTGCCGGGGATGGATTCTTGCAGGGCTTTTATTTCGGCGGCGGTAACGGTTGCGCCGGGCTGGTTAAGCTCTGTCATTTCGCCGGAATTTTCATATAGCTTTATATTTACCCGGATGCTGCCCTTTGCTGGGGTTAGGTTATGGCGGATTTCCCGCCGGTCCATTTCTTCTATCAGAAGGCCGCCGTTTTCCCAAAAATTAAAACCAACCAGCATAGGGTCAAAGCCAAGATTTTTTAGGCAGCCGGCCACATTTATGCCCTTGCCGCCTATATCTTGCCGGTTAAAATTTACGCGATTTAACCCGCCACGGTTTAGGCTTGGCAGGCTGTACTGCCAGTCTATACAAGGGTTTAGGCTGGCTACATATATCATACCAGCCTGCGGATGGCTGCTTCACGGCCGCCGGGCAGCAAGTCTACCGGGGGTAGCTCTATCATGGTGTAGCTGCCTGGCTGCTGGCGCATGGCTGCCCGGCCAGCCGCCGCCATAAGCTGCGCCGTAAGAGCCGGATTGTTTATACGCATCTCAAAGGTAAAAATCTGATTATCTGTAGCGCCAGAAACCCCTTTGCGCGTCATATTTACCCCATGCCCCATATCTTTCAAGCTATCCACATCTTCCACCAAAAATACATGGGTTTCGTCTTTCACAAAATACGGGTCGCCTTTTATCTTCTCGCTTATGGCTGGGAATTCATTTTTATCTACAACTTCAACATAAACCATGCGCCTATGCACTCCAGCCCCCACAGGCATGGTAACAGAAAGAGCTTTTTTAACCCCCGCTATGGCTTTTACCGCCACAGTATGCCCCATGCTCATGCCAGGGCCAAAATTGGTGAATGTAATCCCCTTTGGCGACGCGGCTTCTAAAAGATTACGCATTACAGAATCCAGCCCAGGGTCCCACCCTGCGCCAATCACACTTACAGCCCCGCCGGCCAAAGCCGCCGTGGCCAGCCGCTGCTGTACATCATACAAATCCCCGTGGATATCATAACTATCTACAGTGTTTACCCCTGCCGCCAGCAGCTTAACGGCCACATCTGCCACCGCCCGCGACGGCAAGCAAAGCAAGGCTAAATCCACGACCCCAAGCTCGCCCACATCCCCAGCCAGCCTCACGCCATGTGGCATATCAACCGCCGCAGTATCTACAACACCAACAAGCTCCATATCCGGCGCAGCAACAACAGCATCATAAGCCGCCCTACCAATATTACCAAACCCAACAATAGCAACCTTAATCATACCCATACACCCGCACCATCCTCTTATTTCTACTACTATCCCCTAACTTTAGTAAAATTTATGACAAATTGCAAGCATTATTTCTAATGTTGTGTTATAGTAAAAAGGCCGTCGGGGACTAGCCCTGCGGTTTTATAGCGAAATAAATGAGAAACGGTCTCGCCAGGCGGCACTTGAAACGCCGAGCCAAGACGTTTCAGGCGTTTTGCCGCGACAGACGAGACCAATTTCGAATTATTTCACTGTAATATCATATAAAAAGGAGAGAGACACATGAAAAAAGTTATTATTATCGGGGCAGCCGGGCGAGATTTTCACAATTTCAATACCTTTTTTAGGGGTAATAGGGATTATCAGGTGGTGGCTTTTACGGCCGCGCAGATTCCTGACATTGCAGGGCGCAAATACCCGGCAAGCTTGGCCGGAGAGCTTTACCCAGACGGGATTCCTATTTTCCCGCAGGAAGAGCTTGAAACGCTGATTGTAAAACTTGAGGCAGATGAATGTGTTTTCTCATACAGCGATGTTTCTTACCAGGATGTAATGGCGCTTAGCGCCCAGGTTAACGCCGCCGGGGCAGATTTCTCGCTGCTGGGGTATAAAAACACTATGATAAAAAGCACCAAGCCAGTGATAGCAGTGGGCGCAACCCGCACAGGCTGCGGCAAAAGCCAGACTTCGCGCCGCATAGTTGAAGTGCTTATGGAACATGGCCTGAAGGTAATTGCCGTGCGCCACCCCATGCCCTATGGGGACCTAGAAGCCCAAAAAGTACAACGCTTTGCCACCATAGAGGATTTGGCCAAGCATCAATGCACCATAGAAGAAATGGAAGAATATGAGCCACATATAGCCCGCGGCAATGTAATTTACGCCGGTGTAGACTACGAAGCAATACTACGCGCCGCAGAAAACGACCCAGACGGCTGCGATGTAATACTATGGGATGGCGGCAACAACGACTTCCCCTTCTACAAGCCAGACCTAATGGTAACCGTGGCAGACCCACACCGCCCCGGCCACGAAGTAAGCTACTACCCAGGCGAAGTAACCCTACGTATATCCGATGTAGTAGTAATAAACAAGGTAGACAGCGCCAACTTTGAAGATATCCAAACTGTGCGCGCCAATATAGACAAGGTAAACCCAACCGCAACAGTGATAGAAGCAGCCAGCACCCTAACCGTAGAAGACCCAGCGATAATCCGCGGCAAGCGTGTGCTAGTGGTAGAAGACGGCCCAACTCTAACCCACGGCGAAATGAAAATAGGCGCCGGCGTAGTAGCCGCACGCCGCTTTGGGGCAGCAGAAATGGTAGACCCACGCAGCACAGCAGTGGGCAAGCTGGCCGAAACCTTCGAAAAATACCCACATATAGGCACCCTGCTACCAGCCATGGGCTACGGCGAAGAACAAATGCGCGACCTAGCCGCCACAATAGACAAAACCGACTGTGACTCTGTGGTAATAGCCACGCCAATAGACCTAAACCGCATAATAAAAATAAACAAGCCAAACACCCGGGTGGACTACAGCCTGCAGGAGCTGGGCAAGCCGGATTTGACTGATGTGTTGGCTGAGTTTGTAGCTAAGGTTAAAAAATAAGATCATCAGAAGCTTCGTCTTCGACACATTTACTTCTTTTTTGGAAAAAAGCAGCAAAAACTTTAATGTTCGATACGGAAAAGGAGGCGATTGCTTTATCGCCTCCTTAAAAAAACCCAATGTTGAAGTTTTTTGTTACTTTTACCACTACGCAAACCAAATCAGCAGATTCGGCCTAGCCGCAGATGGATTCGATTAGTATTAGTTTAGATGTCTATATCCTGGGGCTCGGGTAAATGCTGCCCAATTCCCTATACCGGGATCATTAAAACCTGTAATCAGCATTCCATATACCGAACCAGTGTTTATATTTACCAGTGCAGAGCCGCTATCTCCTGGCTGTACCCTTCCCGACATTTCCCCTAATATAATCGTGTTCATGAAAATTGTGCCACCAACATTCAAACTAAATGAATGCTCCCAGATACGCCCTGAATGAATACCCGTCCTTGCAAATACATTTGCCCATGGACCTTGCGAATTGGCAAAAAAGTTAGAGACGGTCTTATCACAGACCGAGCACAAACGTAAGCTTCATCTCCTCTTGCGAGACATGCGCCAGCCGCACCTTTACTGTAGCGCCAGGGTACAGGGCTTCGTTTTTTGTGCGGGATTTTTTCTTGCTGCGTCTGATGTAGATGTTTTTTTCTTTGTCGAATTTGAAATCGTATTTGGTTAGGTTGGTGGCGGGTATCATGCCTTCTATTGTGTTTTTTAGCATTACGAATATGCCGCGGGGGGTTACGCCGCTTACGGTTGCGTTGTAGGTTTGGCCTTCTTGGCCTTCCATGAATTGAACTTTTTTAAGCTGGGTTACTTCCCGTTCTAGGGCTTCGGCTATGCGCTCTGTGGTGGAACATTGGGCGCATATTGCGGGTAGGTTTTCGGTTACGGGGGTGGTTTTTCTGCCAAGCCAGGCTTTTAAAATGCGGTGTAAGGTAAGGTCTGCGTAGCGGCGGATGGGTGATGTGAAATGGCAGTATGCGGCAGAGGCCAGGCCGTAGTGGCCGGGGCTGTCTGGGGTGTAATGAGCCTGGGGAAGGCTGCGCAGCACCCCCTGAGCTACCACTGCGGCGGCGGGGCTGTTGGCAGTGGCAGAAAGCAGCCGCTGCAAGGCCATTGGTTTTTCGGCCTTTTTTGGGATGCTTATGCCAAAGCCTTTTGCCATGGGTTGCAGCGCAGCCAGCTTTGCGGCGCTTGGGGCCTCGTGGGTGCGAAACACCCCTGGCAGGCCATGCCCCAGCAGATGAGTGGCTATTGTTTCGTTGCAAAGTATCATGAATTCTTCGATTATGCCTGTTGCCTGGTTGCGCTTATGTGGCTCTACGGAAATTGGGCGGCCGGCCTCATCTACCCGGATTTTTGTTTCGGATAAATCGAAGTCTAGCGCGCCGTTGGCTAAGCGCTTGTTGTACAGAATCTCTCGTAGGCCGTTCATTTGATGGAAGAGGGTTGGCCAGTCTGGTTCAAATCCAGTTGGTCGCATTTTGCGACCAATTGGATTTGTTTTCGCCGTATCGCCTGCAACCGGCTGTGAGTCGTATACAAAAACGCCGCCCGCGTTTTCACGGGTATGCTCGCCGTCAGGCGCTAGCTCAGCCTGTACCTGGTCGTATGTCAGGCGTTTTTTGCTGCATATTACAGATTCAAAAATCTCGTATTCCAGCACATTTCCGCGCTGGTCTATTTCCATCACACAACTAAGGCTAAGCCTGTCCACACCAGGCAAAAGCGAGCAAACCCCGCTGGATAACTTATGTGGTAGCATAGGAATCACCCTATCTGCCAGGTAAATGCTTGTGCCACGGGCAAAGGCCTCGCCATCTAGCGCGCCCCCTGCCGCTACATAATGGGAGACATCTGCAATATGCACCCCAAGCCTGTAACCATCGGGCTTCACCTCAAATGAAATCCCATCGTCTATATCCTTGGTATCGTCGCCATCTATGGTGAATATTAGCTGGCTGCGCAGGTCACGGCGGCCTTTTTGGCTGGCTGGGTTAACATCATCCGGCAGAGCGGCGGCTTCTGCCGTCGCATTTTCTGGGAATTCATACGGCACCCCGGCCTCGTACACCAAAGAAAGCACATCTACGCCGGGGTCGTTCACATGCCCCAGCACCTTTATCACATAGGCATTAGCCAGCTCTAAATCTGGCCGTAGGGCCATATCTACAGAAAAGGCCACCCGCAACCCATCTACCAGGCCAAATTTCTTCACTGTTTTGGCAGACACTGCAAAATCACAGGGCATTCTCGCATCCACAGGGCGCACATAACCCTGGCCTGCATCCACAAAATACGTACCCACCATAGGCTCGCGCTGCAAAACTTCCAGCACCCGGCCTTCTGGCTGGCCGCTGTCGCGCCATTTGCTGGCATCGTCCAAAACATACCGCACTAAATCCCCATTAAGCGCGCCAAACGTAAAATGAGGCGGGATGAAAACATCTCCGCCTCTATCTTCCTGGGCAATTACAAACCCGAAACCCCGGGCATTACCCATAAATTTGCCTTGTAACGCCGTATCTTTTGCCACTAATTTAACCCAAGTTGCGCCTTCATGGCCGCAAGCTCGTCACATACAGAAGAATCCACATTCACGCCCTTATACTTCTCTTCCAGTGCCAAAGCCGCGTCAATTGGGGATGAGTTAAGCTCTGCCTCTGCGTTGGCCATGTCAAGTTTCATGTTGATTTTATCTTCCATACGGCTAAATGCGCTCATTGCGCCTTCTGCGCCGCTGGCCACGCCACTTAGCTTGTTGACCTTATCCTGGGTTCTTGCCACTGCTGCCTTGGCCTTAATGGTTTGGCGGCGGGCGTTTAGCGTGTTTATGTCCTTTACAAGCTTATCATGCATTTGGCGCATTTTTATGGCGTTTTCATGGGCCGCAGCGGCCGCAGTTTGCAGCCCGGCACCAACATCTTCAAGCTCATGCTTCTTCGCCAAGAAAACCCTGGCATCATCTTCGCTGCCAGACACCAGCGCCCGCTTTGCAAGCTCTGTAAACTTAGCAACTTCCTTCTCGTTCTCTTGCACCAGCCGTTTTGTGCGGCTTTCCTCTGCCATTACCCCTGCGGTTTCCTTCTTAACCTGCGCCAGGTCATTGGTCATCTTACGCATGTACTGGTCCACCATTTTGCCAGGGTCTTCCGCCTTATCCAAAAGCGCGTTAATGTTGGCAGAAACGATGTCTGCAAATCTTGATAAAATACCCATTTTTCTTCCTCCTTTTATGATGGGGCGCTGCCCCAAGCCCCGCCACTACGCTGGGCGCAGCCCAGCTCCGCTTCCTCCGGCTTGTGCCTGCGGGTGTATGCTGCGCACACAAATAGTGGTACGGGTGCGTTACTTATATTGATAGACTGCGGGCTTACTAGCATTTATTCGTCTTCATACTCTTTAGCCAGCTGCGACGCTGCATCTGTGCCGAAGGTTTGTAGGTCTTGGCCTAATATGCGTTCGGTTTGTTCTGCTTCTAGGTTTTTTTGGGCTTGTTTGTTCTTCCAGAAGCCTATTAGCAGGTAGACCAGCACTAGTACGCCTATTACTATTGCTATTGTCATCCACACTGGGCGGTTGTCTGTTGGGGTGGCCATTATGCGGGTTGCGGTACGGTCGAAGGCATTGCTGAACATTGTTTCTGGCGTTATGCCGCGCTCGTGGTAGTAGAATTCGATGAAACCATGCAATATGTCTATTGCTTCTGCATCAACCACTGCCCGCGCCCTGGAACCTACGGCCTGGTAGGCACGCCATGGGAGCGCTTCCCAAGCCTCTGCATGGTAGAAAAACACCAGCAGCAAATGATACTCGTTGCCGCCAAAAAGCTGGGTGTACAGGGTCTCTGTGTAGGCGGGCAAATTTGCCTCCAGGAAGCTGGTTAGCTCGCGGCCGGTCAGGTTTTCGCTGCCTGGGATATCATCCACAAAATACACATGTGGCATTACCCCCGTGGCATTGTGGAAGTTGGCTAGGCCGCGCTCCATTGCGCTGCGGTTTTGCACCCAGCGCATGTTATCTGTAAACATTGGCGCGGTGGTTAGCGCATTGCCCCGGGGCAACGCCTCCCGCACATGTGTAGATGGCACAACATAATTTGCATAGCGGTCTCGCTGGCCTCCTGTGGTATTGCCCAAAACAGCAACAACAACCACCAGCACCAGCAATATAAGCAACAGCATCATGCAGCCGCCGCCCTGGCTGCCGCCTTGGCCGCCTCCGTGGTGGTGGTGCACTACCCTAGGGCCGCCAAAACCCCAACCCCAGCCGCCCCAACCCCAGCGCCTGCGGCGCATTCCCATGCCTAGCCCTAGGCCTAAACCCATGCCAAAGCCTGGGCCGCGCCTTGGTGCTGGCCTGCGCGGCGCGCCGCCTATACCGCCGCCTGGCCGGCCGCCGCCACCGCCAAAGCTACCGCTACGGTTGCCCCCTAAAGAGCCACCGCCGCCCCTTACTCCAAACCCGCCACGGCCGCCGCCGCCAAAGCTTCCACCGCCACGGCCACCAAGGCCACCTCTGCCGCCGCCAAAACCACCGCCGCGTCCTCCTCGCATAAAAACAACTCCTTTTATAACAATAGACTTCTTTCGAAATCAAGCTTTTTGATTTCGAAAAAGTTATATTTTCAATCTTTTGCTTCTTCTGAGGCAACCCGGAAGAAACCGGGCAGCACGAAGTGCCGGGTTCGCCAAGCGAACCTTATGAAATCACGTTTCTTGTAATTTCGGAAGAACGATAATTCAAAAATTTTCTACGTATAAAAAACACTCAAACTTGCATAAAGTAACCCCATCTTTACAATCGAAAGGTGGTGAAAAAATGGTACGTTTCGCCAGTGGTTTAATGGGCGGCATAGCCGTGGGTATGATAATAGGCGCAGGCGCAATACTAACAACCGATGAAAAAAGCCGCCGCCGCATGATGAAAAAAAGCAGACGAAATATGAAACGAGCCAGCGCTATGCTGGATGAGATATTTTAGGGATAAAACCCGGGGGCTTCGCCCCAAGCCTCCTTCTTTTCGAAAGAAAATGAGGTTTTGGCAGCTATAAAAACCTTTTGCGGCCGTATCTAATTATGACGCATTAGAAGATATTGTCAATAACTATTCGCAGGGGCGCCACTTGGGAAAAATACCTGGGTGGCGATTTTTTTGCGTGGAAGGGTTAGCGCTTGCTCAGTGGTTATTGCGTCCATTAGGCTGAAAATGGTTTCTAAGTCGCCTAGGGCTTTTTCTGGGGTAGAGGTTATTTCTTGGCCAAGTCGCAGGGCTGCGTGGAAGTTTTGGTATTCGTGAAAATAGCCTTGAGACGGAGTGTATGGGATGGCGGTGTGGCTACCTTTGCAGCTTAGGTTTACAAAGCCGCAGCCGCGTCCTTCAAGGTAGATTTGACCCTGGCTGCCAAAGATGCGTAACCCCACAAGGGGCGCCTGGGTTTCTTGGCCTTCCACAAAAAAGCTGTAATGTCCAGTTATATTATCACCGAATGCCAGCAAGGCGTTCACGCAGGAATATGGCGAAAAGTTCTCATGTGAAGGCCGCCCCGCCGCCGCAATGGTTTTTACTTCACCAAAAAAATACCGCATACGCGCAATATGATGCACGCCAGAATCCAACAAAACCCCACCAGCAAAGCCAGGATGCTGCCGCCAATCTGTTTGGGCGAAGCCGCCGGTTTTGGCCTGCTGGGCAAATTCTACAATATGATTGTCTATAAAATATACGACATCGCCTATGGTTTTGTCTGATATTAAGGATTTAATTAATGTGTTTTCTTCCTCGTAGCGGATGTTTTCTGCCACCATCATTTGTATTCTGTGGCTATTTTTTAGCTCTATCAGCAGCTCACCCTCGGCTGGCGTGGCTGCCAGGGGCTTTTCTGTTATTACATGCTTGCCAGCCAAAATAGCCGCCTGCGCCACCTGAAAATTCTCTTCGATTGGCACCAAGCATACCGCGGCTTCTATATCTGGCCGCGCCAGCAGGCGTCGGTAATCGCTGCAGGCGGCGCTATGGTGCAGCCCCAGGAAAACCGCGACTTCTGTAGCCTTAGTTTCATTTAAATCACATACTGCCACGATTTCAAACTTATCCCCCAACCTGGCTAAAGCCGGGGCGTGCAACCGCTCCCAGGCCAGCCCAAGGCCTATTACCCCTAGTTTAACTTTGTCCATTGTTTCCTCCTTGATTTGGTTTGGTGATCCCTGCGTTTGCATGCGTTGCTTATGGCTACGGGAATTTGCCACGGTAATGCGGGAAAACCCTCTGCAAGATACCGCGCCCTAATCAGGCGTTTTGCCGCGACAGGTGAGACCGATTTCGCATTATTTCACTATAAACCTACGGGAATTATCCAAACCAACTAATTACAGATTGTAATTAGTTGAAACCGGTCTTATCAAAAGCCTCCCTGTATAGTATAGCGCGGCAACCCTCAGGATATCCGCGTACACAAAAAAAACCTCACAGACCATAATCTGCAAGGAATATAGTGAAACGATTCGAAATCGGCCCTGCCTGCCGCGGCAAAAACGCCCAAAACGCTTGTCTCGGCGTTTCAAGTGCCGCTCGGGCGAGGCCGTTTCTCATTTATTTCGCTATAATACATCGCCAGCGGGCGTCATCCATATCCTACCCATTTTCACCCAAACTATGCGCCAGTGCTATCCTAGCATTACGCTTCAGCACTGCTGGGCTTTTCCAGCTCATTGCAGTGTGGGCATATTTTTCCTTTAGCTGGGCATCGCTCATTCTCAGCCAATCTTCTGGGTTAACACCGTAGGGCGGCATTGAATGGTTAAATGGGCAGCAGTTTTGGCAAATATCGCAGCCATAAAGCTGGCCGTTTAACAACTCTTCTTCTGCAGGGGTTAATTCATCTTTTTGGGTTAAGTACGACATGCAACATGCCACATTGTAGCCCTCCCTCAGCGCGCCTGTGGGGCAGGCATCCCGGCAGGCCTGGCAGCTATCTGGGCAGCCGATTTCCACTGGGGTGTCAACCGCCACGGCTGGGATATCCGTCAGCAGCAGCCCAATATTAAACCGCGACCCAAATTGCGGGGAAATCAAAAGCCCATTGCGCCCCATGAAGCCAAGCCCCGCCCGCCGCGCAAACTCCCTCTCGTCCAAAAATGGGCTGTCTACCAAAATCTTGCGCCGGAAGCGGTACTCACGGGCCAGTTCACCTGCAAGCTGACGCAAATGCCCCTTCACCAGCCCATGATAATCTTCCGCCACAGCCAAAAAAGACAGATTGCCAACCGGCAACCTGTCCTCTTGTATGCTAATTTTTTGCGGCACGCCCAGCACAATAACGCTGGCCGCCCCATCTAGCAGCGCAGCCGGGTTTGTACGCTTGGCCGCATCCGCGCTTACGAATGGTACAAAACCCTCCCGCAGCGCAGTTGGCGTCGCATCACAAACCCCGGCTATAACGCCGTTTTTTTTTGCAAAGCTTTTTACAAGCTCAATCACTCGATAAACCCTTGTGACGGCTGTGTGATGGGCGCAAAATCGCGGCCAAGCACAAATGCCCTAAAATAATACCCATTGCCAATATAGCCCGTGGCATCTAGGGTTATGCGGCCTGTGCCGCCTGCAGCAATTTCTGCCGCCTGTACAACAGAGCTAACTTGCACACCGTCTTGGTTATACACGCCAATCATCATGAAAACATCCTGCTGTACAGCAGTGGTATTCTCGAAGATAGAACTAATCACGCCGTCTGGCAGAACCTCTGCCCACATCACGGTTTCGTCTTGGATGATATTCCTAAACTCAACAGAGCGCACCTCAAAAATCCCGCTGGCATGGGTGATTGTGATATTATTGTCGCCACTGTTTAAAAACACAGGGCGGCCTACATCACTGTGAGTCCAGCCTGCTGGCTGTACTTCCAGCAAAACTTCAGTATATTCGCCAACTTGCAGCAAAATTTCTGCCGCGCCGCCATGTACAATATGCTCTAGCTCCATCATGTAAAAGCCGGTGTATGGCACATTTACGGTGAAGCTAACTGCACCTGGCGCATCGCTGGTTACGCCTTGGAAGGTTGTGCCGGCCGGGCTAAACCCGCCAACAACATCTTCCCAAGCGACCCGCCCTGCCCCTGCAAAACTAGGGTCAAGTTCTGCCGGGATAAATTCTATCGTAGCCCCAAGCCTTGTGATTTCTGGCTCAAGATGCACTCTGTAGGTTTTAACCACGCCATCGTAGTCAAATTCTACCAAAGCCATGCCAAAAGGCCCATCGGCCTGGTGGATTGTAATGCCCACAGAGCTGTCGCTGGCTGCGGCGGTTACATATGGGATGCTTATTACATTACGGGAAATGCTTACGGTTTGCGCATAAATATCAAAGCCCATTATGCCATTCTCTGGGGTGGCACGCACAGGATGCGGCGGTATTGGCATGGGGTTGCCATCTACATAGATATAAACCGAAGGTGGTACTGGGCGTTCTATTTCAATATGGTCTGCGCTAAAGCCAAGGCCAATTAAGTCCATAAGCACACCGCCTGGGCCTTCTGCCACTAGATACAGGCCGTTCTTTTCTGTTAAATGGTCAACGTATTGGGAAACATCTATGGTGAAGCGGGTAGTCTCAAATGCAGAACCCGCCGGCACTTCAATGCGTCCAATTTGTGTGCCGTCCCAGCCTGGAGAATCCCATGGCCCGTCTAGCCACACATTTACATAAAAAGCCTGGGCCGTACGCGGTGTAAGCCATAGGTTAAACTGCGTATTATTACCCTGGGCGGTGCCTTCAAATGGTGGCAGGCCACGATCATTTTCGCCCAATCCGCCAAAGCCAAAATGCAAGAAACCAACGGCATCGCCGTTGTGTACGCCGGTAACCGGGGCGTGGTTATCCCAAATATCCCAGTTATCTTGCAGCGAGCCTACACGGGTAAGGAAGCTGGTAATCCCCGCAGAATAATAAGCATACGGCGGCAACCCAAACACTTGAAAGCCTTCAGATGTAACTTGTGCACCACGGAACTCCAGCCCATTAGCTGCCCTTATATAATGGATGCCGTCTGGCGCAAAGGGGTTATAGGCATGAATCCGCACGATACCGCCCTCTGCCACTGGCAGGTCGCAATATTCTACCAAAAGCGGCGCAACCATAGCCTGGCGCGCATAGCCAAAATGCCTTGGCGCGCGGTGATAAAACACATACCAATGGCCGTTAATCTGTTCCATTGCACCATGGGTGTTATGGGAAGTGCTGCTGGCCATTATAGTTTGCCCGTCTGGCGTAAGCACCGGCGCGCGGGAATCTACCAATACACCACCCATGCGCCAAGGGCCAAGCGGAGTATCCCCAAAGGCGTAACGCATGGTAGAGCTAGAGCTCCCCAGGTTGTACTCTGGCCCAGAATATGCAGAAAATGTTAGCACGTATTTATTACCCACGCGGCGCACAGCCTTGCCTTCAAAATGGTTGAAATAAGTTAAATCTTCGCCGGGGAAAACATGTGGATAAACCACCCATTCAGGGTCGCGGATTTCGCCAAACCTTTCCCCAGATGGTATGAAATAGTCAATTACACTTGTACCCGGCCTTGTGGACCACATGGTAGTCTGGTCAAGCTCTACTGCCCAAGAACGCCTAAAACCCCAGTACGCAAAGGCCCTGAAGCCAATCTCGTAGTCTGGGTGCTCTGGGTCATCTATTGTCTGGATATAAATATGCGGGTCGAAGCCGATTACACTGCCTGGCAGGGTATTTGTGCCTGCTTCGTTAAGGTTTAAAATAGTAAATGGCCCAAGCGGTGTAGGCCCAGAAGCAATCATAGCCTCCCGTCCAGGCCCACGGCTGTGCGGGAAAAGGAAATATTCACGCCTGCCGTCGCGGTGGTTAACTTCCACCAAATCTGGCGCAAACATGATATCCCAAAGGCCATCTGGGGCCTGATAAGTGAATATTGGCCCATGGTCTGTCCAATCGGTTAAATTTTCCACAGGGGCGGACCATGCCTTAATGGACAGCCCGCAATACCCGACAAAACGCGTATCGTGGGATGTTATCAAAAATATCCTGTACTGCCCAGACCCAGCCGGGTATTCAAACACACGAGGTTCGCCGTCTGGAGTATGCTCCCATAGGGGCAAAAACGGGTTAACTGCAGCAACTGTAAGGGGCATATATGCCGCCAAGAAGCTGACAACCAGCATGCATGTGACAAATTTTTTAATTTTTTTCATGAGCATCTCCTTAGATATCAAAATTTACGCGCATTGGGAAGGCTTCGCCGTCGCCACCTATTATAAGGGAGTATTCTCCGGCTGCCAGGCCATCACCTAGGGTGAATACATAGCTGAATGGGGTTTGGAAATCAACTTGCTCGATATACACAAGCTGGTTGCCCGCGCCGAAAACAAGAATTGTAACAGAATCTGCCTCCACGCCTTCCAAGGCCACGGTAACTTCGCGGCCGCTAACTGTAACATCTAAGAATTCGCTATAATCCCCTTCCGGCAGGTCGAATGCTACCGGCCCCGGTGTATCATCCACCGGTACATAAGGCTGCGGAATGTAAACCACATCGTCGTTGCCTATACCGGCGGTTTCGGTTGGTTCAATTGTTTCTGCTGTGCCACCTGGCAATGTTGGTGTGTCCACCACTTCGCCGCCATTGCGGCCACATGCAGCAAATACCGCAAACATCGCCAGCAGCATGCAAGCGCCTATCACGCGGAAGGCGGGCATTTTAGCCGTCCTTTTCATATTCCGCCTTACCATGAGAACCTAAACTCCGTGTAAAATTGCTGAGGTTTGTCCTTAGTTACCACTGCAGATGGGAAATGCGCGTGGTTAACCCCATCCGGGAAAAGCTGTGTTTCTAGGCAGAACCCAGAATGCACAGGGTATTTTGCGCCCTTGCCAGCTGCCAAGCCGCCGCCTTCTATCATATTGCTGGTGTAAAGCTGAATCCCTGGGCTGTCTGTGAAGACCTCCATGCGAATGCCAGTTTTTGGCGAATACACGCTGGCAGCTTTGCCTGGGGCGTTAAGCACAAAGTTGTGGTCGTACCCGCCAGTGTTGTTTACTTCACCGGCAGCCTTAATATCCTGGCCAATTGGCTTGGCCACACGGAAATCAAACGGCGTGCCTGCCACAGCGGCAAATTCTCCTGTTGGTATAAGCCCTGTGTCTACTGCGGTGGTTTTATCTGCCAGAATTTCCAGCTGGTGGTCGTAAATATTGCCTGCATCGTGTCCACTTAGGTTAAAGTAGCTATGGTTGGTCAGGTTGCATATTGTTTCGGTGGCTGTGGTGGCGTGATAATCTATGCGCAATACATTATCGTCGCCTAGGGTGTACGTTACCTTCGCCAGCAAATTGCCGGGGTATTTTGCATCGCCATCTGGGCTGTCGTATGTGAACACTATCTTGCTGTCTGTAGCTTCTGCGACATCCCAAACTTTTTTGTCAAAACCTTCTGCGCCGCCGTGCAGGTGATGTGCGCCATCGTTGGTTTCTAGCTGATATTCTTTGCCGCCAAGGGTGAATTTACCCTGGCCAATACGGTTGGCAAACCGCCCTGCCACCACACCAAAAAATGGATGAGGCTTGGCATATTCTTCAACTGTGTCAAACCCAAAAACGATATCCTTCGCGCCGTCTTTGGCTGGCACTATTAGCTTCATTATTGCACAACCTAGGTTTGTTACGGTCATTTCCATGCCGTTTTTGTTGCTTAGCTTGTAAATTTTCATCAGACTTCCTCCTGTGAGTTTTCACAAATTATACGATATTTTTTCGGGTTTGTCAGTAGAAATTTACAGGAATGCGGGGGATGTCCTGGGGCGGGCATTTTCCCCGGCACAAACAAAAAAACTCCAGCCCCGGATAATTTCCATAATCCAAAGCTAAAGTTTTGCCATGCTTTTTCAACAAAGCGGGTAGAGCCGCGGTCGGCTGGTCGGTTATTGCCCAAGCACCCAGGGCAAAACCTCGAGCGGTTCTCTTTGCATAAAAATAAGCCGACTGTCGGACTCGAACCGACGACCTGCTGATTACAAGTCAGCTGCTCTACCAATTGAGCTAAGTCGGCATAAACCTGCGGGTTGGGGCAGGCTATGTTATGCGTTTGCGCCGCAGCGCTTGCATACTTTTATTGGGGTGTCACCATCGGATTTTTCCCAAAGTAACTTAACACCTGTGCGGCTGCATGCTGGGCATGTGCCACGCCAGCCTTTTATAGTGCGGGCTAACCTTCCACGTTTTGGTTTTGGCATGTAAATTGCTCCTAAATAATTTGATACCGAACAGAGTGGATTATAATCCCTAGGACAATGTCTGTCAAGATGTTTTTTCTGCCACCTTGCGGCGGGCAAAAGAGGATAAATTTTTATGGGTTTTGCGGGCAGCTTTTGTGTGAAAATATTCGTCGTTGGTATTTTGTCTAAGCGACAAAAATATAGTTTTTCGTCCCGTTTTATCAAAAAAATGGTACCATACGGTACCATAATCCGAAGAAAATGGTACCGTATGGTACCACTTTTTCGTAAAAAAACGCATATTTCACACCCTCGCACACAAAGAAACCCGCCAAATAAGCCATTTTTGCCAAGAAAATAAAAGCAAAATAAAAAATAGCGTAATTTTTCTCTAAAATTTACCAATTATACTCAAGGCCACACACTGCACATCTGCACACATTTTGTAACAAGACCAAGCCCGCACTGTGTATTGACACTTTCACTAATCATAATTAACATAAAGTAAAATTCGACAAAAGAGGACTTCTTATGCCAATTGTTCCATCTGCTCACAAAAAGATGACAACTGCAAGCCAAAATATTTCCATTTGGCAGACCGATATTAGGGATTTCTTTTCACGTTCTGGCGGTGGGCAAAGGCTGCCCGCAAGCGGCGTTGTTGCGTTTTGTCGCAAGCTGGCGTTTTTGCTGGGTGCAGGCCTTACGGTTAAGGATGCCATGCCCATTATCATGCAACAATCTGAAGGCGGCAGCTCTGGGCGGGTTATTTCGATAATCCACAACGAAGTTGTTGGCGGCAGGAGTTTTTCGGCTGCTATCGAAGCCGCAGGCGCGTTCCCAGAATTTATGCAACAGTACATACAAGTGGGCGAAAAAACAGGCCAACTAGCAAAAGCCTGCCAGCAACTGGCCGATTATTACGAGCAGCAAACCAAAACAAAATCCGAGCTGATATCCACCATGGCCTACCCCGCCACGGTTATCTTAATGATGCTAGCTGTTATCGTGCTGGCCGTAACCATGGTTTTGCCGGGCTATGCACGCATGTTCGAGGCATCTGGCGTGCAGCTGCCGCTGATAACATCACTACTTATTTCACTCTCTGGCTTTTTTGCGCAAAACTTCGCCATGGTGCTTTTGTTATTGGCCACGGCAACCCTACTTCTGGTACTTTTGCTACGCAAAAACCCGCTTACCCTGCACAGCCTGCTGTTAAAATCCACGCTGGCCAAGCTTAGCGTCAACTTTCACCTTTCCCAAACCCTCACCCTAGTGCTGGGCGCCGGGCTTACAGTGTCCGACGCGCTAGCAATGTGCATAAACACCATCCCCAACAAAAAGGTGCAGGCAGATTTCTGCAGCATTTTAACCCGCACCACCACAGGCCACACCCTATGGAACGCCCTAAGCAACCTACCATACGTGGACCCCCTCCTATCCGACATGATAAAAATAGGCGAAGAAACCGGCGAAATAAAACAAACCATGGAAAAATGCCATGCTTACTTTGCAGAAAACTACAGCCACAACCTGCGCCGTATAAGCAAGCTAATAGAACCCACAATAACAATCTTCATGGGCTTTTTGCTGGTGTTGCTAATACTAGCCGTAGTGCTGCCTACATTTGAGATGGCTGCGATTATGTAAAGGACAAAATCACGAGAGGCTTCGCCTGGATACTTGGGCAAGCAGGTTGCGTAGCAGCTGATCAGCCTCCAACACCTCCACTTCTTTTTTAAAAAAAGAAGCAAAAAACTTTTACATTGCAATTTTAGGCTATCCCAACCTCAATTAAAACCACCACAAAGCGCCCCATCTTGGCGCTTTATGGTGTCGCTCTAATTCGTTCTTTCAACAGTTTCACCGCATTATTTAAAAACCCAGGCATTTACCCGCGTCTTTCGGGATAACAAAAGGCAAAAAAAATCGTGGAGGATTTTATAATGAAGAAGAACAAGGGATTTTCGCTGATGGAACTTACTATTGTGCTGGCTATTTTGGCCATTATTGCGGCCATACTCATCCCTACATTTTTCAACTTAACAGACGGCGCAAGGCTCCGCAGCGATGTACAATCTGCCAGAACCATTCAAAACGCCATGGAGCTTTACAGGCTAAACAGCGGTCGCCAAGTAGCCGGTGGCAACGACATCGCACAAATTCTCACCAACCTTACAACAGCCGAATATCTATCTGCCCGGGGCACAGATATTCAAACCGCCGGGGCAAACTGGGTAGTTGACGAAGGTCGCGTTTTTGTAGATATCACCGGCCTAGACGGCGGAGTACAACGCGCATACAACGCCCTTAGCGATGCCGACCGCGCCATGGTTCGCGGCGGGGTACGCACGCCTTAGCAGCCACCAGCCAATATTAACCCATATGCACAACAACGCCGCCAAGTAGGATTATTTCCCCTTGGGGGCTTGTTTGCGTTCCGCCAGCCGCGGCCTGGTTGGCTTCTTCGGCCTTTTTAACCAAGAAGTTGCTTTGGGCAACGCCTATAGAGCGAGCTAATTCCATCAGTTCCTTTTGTTTAGCAGGGAGAAGCGAGTTGAAAATATCCATTAACTCATCGCGTTCTTTATACATCTCCATTTTTACCTCACCGTTTGCAGTGGCTTTGTTATTACAATTATATCTCATTTAGCTATTATTGTCAACGCACATTCTCATAGAGATATTTATTGCATAGTGATTGAATTATCGCTATATTATATCTGTTAGGAGTTGAACAAAATGAATAAACGACTATACGAACTAAGAAAAACCTTAGGCTATTCACAAAAAGAACTCTGCAAACGTACAGGCATATCACAAAGCAACTACTCTGCAATGGAAACTGGCACAAGAGAGTTAAGAGATGTCTACCTAAACCTAATATGCACAATCTTCGGCGCAAGCGAAAGCTGGCTAAGAACCGGCAATGGCCAAATGTTCACCCAAAAACGCGGTGCACAAATAGAGGAACTACTAAACATCTACGATAATCTCTTGCCAGAATTCCAAGAATTTCTACTATCCCAGGCCCGCAATATGCTAACCCTACAAAACAACCACATAAACCCTATAAAACCAAATTAAAATTAGTTTTTGGATAAAATTTTTTTCCAAAAAAGTTTTTGGAGGTGTCGGAGGCAAAGCCTCTGACGGTTTTTAATTAAAGGAGACATAACCATGCTAAAAACCATCCAACTAGACGACGCTAATTCTGCGGTTGTTATTGTTGACCAAACGCTGCTGCCTGGCGCTGTAGAATACATAAGTTTGACTGATATAAGGCAGGTTTACGAGGCTATTTTTAAGCTTAGGGTGCGGGGTGCGCCAGCCATCGGCATTGCGGCGGCTATGGGTTTGTATATTCATATGAAGCAGCAGCCATCTGGGGATTTTTTTTGCGAGTTTGAGAATGGCAGGAAATATTTGTCTGGCGCGCGGCCTACGGCGGTTAATTTAAATTGGGCACTTGGAGAGATGGCTGCGGCGCTGGAGAAAAATAGAGCTAGGCCCGTAGGGGAGATTTTGGTAGCACTGAAACAGACGGCAGAGAGGATTTTAAGTGATGATAGCCGTATTTGCCGTGCTATTGGGCGGCATGGGGCAGCTTTGCTAAAGCCTGGCATGGGCGTGCTTACCCATTGCAATGCGGGCGGGCTTGCGGCTTCAGAGTATGGTACTGCCCTCGCGCCTGTTTATGCCGCACAGGAGGCCTGGGTAGATGTGCGAGTTTTTGCAGATGAAACGCGGCCATTGCTTCAGGGGGCGAGGCTTACAGCCTTCGAGCTGCAAAACGCCGGGGTAGATGTTACCCTTATTTGCGACAATATGGCAGCGGTGGTTATGGCCAAGGGGTTGATAGATGTTATTTTCGTGGGCTGCGATAGGGTTGCCGCCAATGGAGACACCGCCAACAAGATAGGTACGCTAATGGTGGCTATCTTGGCCAAGCATTATGGTATTCCGTTTTATGTATGCGCCCCAAGCTCTACCATAGACCCAGCCACGGCAACCGGCGGGCATATTGTAATAGAAGAACGGGACGGCAAGGAAATCACCCATGAATGGTACAAGACCCCCCTCGCCCCGGAAAACATCAAAACATTTAACCCTTCTTTTGATGTCACACCGGCAAATTTGATTGCTGGATTCATTACAGAAAAGGGGATTTTACAGCCTCCATTTTCTTGTAAATGGTAATTTTTGTCATTTTATTTGTTAAATTGCGATGAAAAATGTTTGCAATTCTGTTAACTGGATGTTAATATCTCCACCGAACTGTTAATAATGTAGACAAACAGATGGGATTCAATCCCAGACAACTCGGAGGAGATAATATGGACACAATAAAAAAGCTATCTGTAGGCCTACTTGCCTTGGTTGCTGTGTTGGCGTTCCCGCTGGCGCTGTCGTTCTTCGCGGCAGAATCCAACCATATGTATGTGACCCTATACGACGAAGCCGAGAGGCAAGAGCTTCGCACGCGGGCGGCCACTGTTAGTGATTTCCTTAGCGAAGCAGGCATCACCCTAGGGCAATCCGACCGTACCAACCATCGCCTGCTGGCCGAAACTTTCGATGGCATGACCATCGCCATAGACCGGGAAATAGTATTTACCGTGCAAATAGACAATGGTGAACCTGCCACCCGCACCGCCTTGCCAGGCATCACCGTGGCCAATGTGATAACCTCGCTACAGCAAGAATTTATCACACCATTCGTATTCAACGGCGATGTAGACCGCCAAATACAAAACGGCGAAGCCATCCGCCTTTTCACCTGGCGCAGCCGCCAGCAAATTGACACAACATACCTACCCTATGAAACAATAGAAAACCACACCTCCTCTGTAAAACAAGGATTCACCCATGTTCGCCAAGAAGGTGCGCCCGGCAAGCACGCCACCGTAACCGAAATAATCTACATTGGCGGCTACGAAAAAAACCGCGAATTAATAGGCCAAAACACCCTATTTTACCCCACAAATGCCATAATAGACGTAGGCACAGCCCGCCTGGGCCAGCTAACTGACGTAACCAGCCCAGACTTCCATTATGTTCGCCAGGTACGCATGGAAGCCACCGCCTACACCGCAGGCTTTGGCTGCACCGGCAAACACCCCTGTGACCCATGGTACAGAATAACTGCCTCTGGCCGCGAAGTTGAACACGGCATAGTGGCTGTGGACCGTAACCTAATCCCACTGGGCACCCGCCTATACGTAGAAGGCTACGGCTTCGCCCTAGCAGCAGACGTAGGGGGCGCAATACGCGGCTACCGCATAGACCTTTTTATGGAAGAACTAAGCGACGCCCTGCAGTTTGGGAGAAGGAATATTAATGTTTGGATATTGGAGTAGTAAAACCGCCAGATGATTCGCCTCGTGAACCCGGTACGACCTGCCGCATGGCTTCTCATGGGTTACATTAGAAAAAGCTTGGCAAAACTTTAACATTTTAATTTGACTATTTATGCATGAGCGGAACTTCGCCCTTAGCATCTTCGCAAACTTTTAGGAAAAAGTTTGACAAAAACTTTAACATTGGGATAATTAGGTTAGAGTTTTTGGGGTGCTGGGGGCGGAGTTTTTTACATAGGAAGGAGTGGTGTAGTGAAGGTTATCATCATAGGTGCGGGGATTATTGGTTGTGCGGCGGCTCGGTTTTTAAGCGAGTACGAAGTTGATATTATGGTTATCGAGCGAGGGTCGGATGTTGCTGTTGGGGCTAGCAAGGCAAACAGCGGGATTTTGCATGCTGGGTATGATTGTGAACCTGGTACGGTTAAAGCGCGGGCGAATGTGGATGGGCTAGCTATGTACGGGCGGCTGGTGCGTGAGCTGGATATCCCTTGCCGGGTTAACGGCTCTATGGTTGTGGAATTTGATGGGGCCGGCCAAGGGCGGCTTGAGCAGCTTTATGAAAACGGGCTGGCTAACGGGGTGCGTGGGTTAGAGCTGCTTTCTGGGGAGGAAGCGTTGGCTCTTGAACCTAACTTAAGCCACAATATAACTGCCGCCCTGCGCGCCACAACTGCCGGGATTATTTCGCCATACGAGGCAACCATTGCCTTCGGGGAAAATGCTGTGATGAATGGGGCAGAATTTTTGTTTAACACTGTCGTTACCGGGGTTAGTGCGGCGGGGGCTGGTTTTGTGGTGCGTACTTCTGCCGGGAATTTTGCAACGGATGTTGTGATAAACGCAGCAGGGGTTAATAGCGGCGAAGTTTTTAATATGGCCTGCGGTGATATTCGGCAGGAGGAAATTTTGCCACAGCGGGGGCAGTATTATTTGCTGGATAACACCCAGCGTGATTTGGTGCAGCATACGATTTTCCAGCTGCCTACACGGCTTGGTAAGGGTGTGCTGGTTGCACCCACCGTGGACGGGAACATTCTGCTTGGGCCAACCGCCGAAAATATCCCGTGCGGGGAGAACACCGAAACAACCCCAGAGGGGCTAAGGGAGGCGCTAGAGAAGGTAAACCTCTCCTTAAAAAATGTGCCCATACGTGACCGCATTGCCAACTTTGCCGGGGTTAGGGCCAAGCATGCAGGCAAGGATTTTATAATTGAGGAGACTAAACCTGGCTTCATAAGCGCCATTGGCATAGATTCGCCGGGGCTTACAGCCGCCCCTGCTATAGCCGCAAAGCTTGCAGATATGGCGCTGGCAAGGGTTTCGCCACGGCACAAGCGGGATTTTAACCCGCATAGGCCAGCTATCACTCGTTTCAGGGAATTGGACCGCCAGGCACAGGCAGAGCTTATTGCCAAAAACTCAGCCTTCGGACGGGTTGTATGCCGCTGCGAAACTATAACAGAGGCAGAAATACTAGAAAGCATCCGTCGCCCCATTGGCGCAAGAAACCTTGATGCGATTAAACGCCGCACCCGCGCCCAAATGGGACGCTGCCATGGCGGGTTTTGCAGCGTCCGGCTGATGGAGCTGCTAGGGCGAGAGCTTGGCATCGCGGAAGAGGCTGTGGGGAAGAGTTAGCTATGTAGGTACAAACCGCCCGTTGCTTCAGGCATCTTTTTGAAAAAATGTGGCAAAACTTTAACCTTGGAATTTCATTATTAAACGAAGTTTAAGCAAAAGCTGAGGCCGCAAGAAAGCAGGTTACTTTCTTACGTCCTCAGCTTTTGCTTTATGGCTCGCTATTCTGACTATAGTTAAGTTAATTTCGCCGCGGCGGCCTTTGCGCGTACCATTTCGTCACGCTCTCGCTCTTCTAGCTGTTCTGATATGTACTTTATTTGCGCCTCGTGCCTAGGGATTACGATATTTTTCAAGGCGGAGGTGCGTTTGCTTGTGCGGGTTGATTCGGTGGATAAGCGGTGGATGGCGGTTTGGTTTTCCGCCAGGGATATTAGGGATTGTTTTACATGCTGCCAAGCTTTGTAGGCCTCGTCTAGCTGGGCGTTGCTTTCGGCTAGGTTGTATGGGGGCGCTGGGATGGCTGGCATTTTTGCCATGGGTAGCTGCACGCCCATTATACTGCGGGTGGTGATTTCTAGGCCTTCTGCCGGGGGGATTTTTTTGCATATTTTGTCAAATTTTTCGGGACTTAGCCCGGTTTCGGTTGCCCTGGCATTTTTTATTGCGTTTTGCAAGTTTTGTTGTAGCGCTACTGTGTGTTTTTCTAGGCGGGTTATTTCGTGCAGCAACATTTGCCGCTTTTGGTCTAGCAGCTGGTGGCCTTGTTTTGCCAGCAGCAGGTTGCGTTTTGCCTCTTGCAGGTTGCGTTTTGTGGGTAAATTATTGTCCATTTTATCATCTTCCATTTTTTTGATGCATATTATTATGCGCTGCCGCTTACAATTATATTAAAGACATTATAGTCAGTTAATGGACGAAGCGGCTTTGCCGCCTTTGTTTTCCTAAACCTCGCTGAGAAATTGCTAAGCAATTTCCTAGCATATAAAGAATAGTTCACAGGGGCTTGTAATTTTGCTGTATTATTACGGCGCCCCTGCAAGCTGTTTTCTGTCTAGCTGGCTATCAATATTCGGGAGGGATTTTTATGCCGTCAGTTGGCGTAGTGGGCAACAATGGCCGCGAAATGGTGAAGGCTTTCCTGCGGCTTAGCCAAGGCACAGCAAACTGCTATCATATCACAGACAGACAACCAAAAGGCCCAAAAGTAGATGTAGTGGTAATCTCTGAAGCCTCGCCTGTACTAAAAAATATAATTCCATCGCTAGGGCAAAGCGATTACATTGTAGTAAATTCCGACGACAAAGAAATCCTGCCGCATTTATCTGGCAGCCAAGCCCAGGTTATAACCTACGGCTTTAACGCAAAAGCCTGTATAACCGCAAGCAGCGTAACCGACCACGGCCTGCAAGTGTGCATTCAGCGCGAATTCCGTGGGTTAGACGGCCGTAGCCGTATCCCTCAAGAATTCCCCGCAAAAGTGGGCCGCTGCGAAGGCAGCGAAACCGTGCTGGGCGCAGCCGCCGCATGGGCGATAATGTTCTGATATACTTCTTTTGAAATCGCGCTTTTTGATTTTGAAAAAGTTACCATTTCAATTTTTTGTTTCTTCTTAAATCACGTTTTTGGTGAATACTAATCTCAAATTAAAACAACAACTTGGAGCAGCACTCTAAAGCGCCGAGGCAATGCGCCTTAGGGCAAACTTGCCGCGTACGATGAGGCGATTTTTTATTAGAGCTCTTCTGAAATTGCAAAAAACGTAATTTCATAAGGTTCGCTCGGCGAACCCGGCACGACCTGCCGTCCGGTTTCTTCTGGGTTACCTCAAAAGAAGCAAAAGATTAAAAATGTAACTTTTCCGAAATTAAAAACGTAATTTCGGAAAAAATCTATTGAGATTAGTATAAAGTAGTATATGCTGGAATAGGATATATAAAACCAAGATATGAAACAGTCAGAGGCTTCGCCGGCCACATCTCCACTTTTTTTGGAAACAAAGAAGCGAAAAACTTTTTCCTGAATGTAACCCGAAACAAACCGGGCGACGGGAAGGGAACCCTATAAAAAGTTTTGAAATGCGGGGCAAAGCCCCACGGTATTGCCATCATACAACCCGGAGGCGCGATATGGAGCATGAAAATAATTTTATCGAAATCGGTGGGAGTATCGTTTCCGAGTTCGTTTTTAGTCACGAGATTTATGGTGAGGGATTTTATAGGTTTGATGTGGCCGTAGATAGGTTAAGCGGCGCTAGTGATGTGCTGCCTGTTACAGTTAGCGAGCGTATTGTGGATATGGCGGCCATGAGCCCGGGGCAACTTGTACTTATTCGCGGGCAGATGCGTTCTTATAATAATTATGTAGAGGCAGAAGGGCGCAACAGGCTTGTACTTACGGTGTTTGCGCGGGATGTTGAACTCGTTGGCCAACTTGCAGACGAAAGCCCAAACGATGTTTTTTTAGACGGTTTTCTTTGCAAGCCTGCGGTGTATCGAACCACGCCGTTTGGGCGGGAGATAGCGGATATGCTGGTTGCGGTCAACCGTTCTTACAATAAATCTGACTACATACCCTGTATCGCATGGGGTAGAAATGCCAGGTACGCAAGCCGCCTAGAGGTTGGCAATCGCGTGCGGCTTTGGGGGCGGATGCAAAGCCGCGGGTACCAAAAGAAGCTAGACGACGGGCAAGTGCTGGAAAAGGTCGCGTATGAAATGAGCGTGGCCAAGGTGGAGCTGGTTGTGGAAGATGCGACTGCTGGCCAGGAGGAATGAAATTATTTCACTATAAATCCAGTTGGTCGCAAATTGCGACCAACTGAAATATATTTACATAACCAAAAAGCTCGCGGCATAGTTTGCCGCGAGCTTTTTGGTTTTCAACTAAGCCCATTATATCACAAAATCCAGCAAAATACAAGAATTGACCTTCATTCAACTATTACGTATCATGCCTAGCAAGGAGGTGTTGGCATGGCCTTTAAACTCATACAAATGTCGCCACTTGCGCTAATAAACCAGCGCGCCGCGGCCGAAATTTTAGAAATGAACAGGCTCTCTGCCCGCTTTGGGCTAACGTTAACCCCCTTCCAGGCAGAAGCCCTGGTAGAAGCGCGCAGCCACGCGCTAACCAGCCATGGGCGCATCGAGTTTGGCCGCGGGGTTATGGCGCAACTGATTGAGGTCTTTTGCGATTCCCAGCACCTAAATGAAGATAATTACGCAGAAACCCTGGGCGAGCTGCTGGAGATATTCTACCACATAAAAGCCGAAACCCGAGACGCCTTCATGGCAGATGGCCTAATAAGCGACGGCGATATAATCACGGGCATGCACAAAGCATTTGAAACCATCTGCCAGGGTTCTATCGAGCTACTGGCAGGCCGGGAGGGCCTAAAGATAGCAAGGTCACTAACTCACGACTACCAGCCAAATTTCAGCGAAGATATCAACCACGAGGGAGACAACCCAGATGACGAGGCAAACGAATGATAGCAACAGCCTACAAACCAACAAAATCAACCCCGCCTCCCTGCAACAAAACACCTACTTCGAATCGCTGCTACAGGCGGCCCACAACATAGGTGCAATCAGCAGCGGCGAGATCCAGCGCATCCAGCTCGAATGCCTAGCCCTGCTGGCAGAAAAAACAAAAAAATTCACCAGCGGTTCAAGCTCTATACTTATAGAAGATGCCGAAGATATAATGAAATCCAACCTATACACCATCAGCCTGCATCTAAAATCCCTAGATACCACAGCGCAATAGAGGCAATAAAAACTGCAACCGCCGCAGAATTATACGCCCTTGGCCAAAAGAAACTCAAAACAAAACTAAACGCCGCCAAGCATATGTACCTCGCCACCCTCAAAACCATGCCCGACACAGATTACAGCTACTACAATTTCACCATAACTCAATCTGTAAAGCAATTTTTTAGCCAATACACAAATTATTTCACATGGTACAACGCCCACCAGCTGCCGTGCGATGTGATTCTCACCTACCAAATATGCCAGCAAAGGTACACTGGCCAGCTTACCGGCATCGAATACATGCAGCGATACCTGCAAGCCATCTACTACGAAAACATCTTCCTGCAATGCTTTAGCCCAGGGGCAATCCGCCAAGTTTTGCAGGATTATCACATGGACTACAATAGTATTTTGTTCAACGTCTTTGAAGAAACGCTGAAGGCGGCAATCGGTTGCACCCTAGCCCAAAGCGGCGCAGAAATAACGCCAGACGCCGCCTACCGCCAGCTGATAGACCAAACAGGGTTAAAAAGCGCCCATGCTCAGGAATACGTGAAGCAGTGTATTTTGCAGTATAGAAACCCTTGACACCAAACCATCAAGGCATTATACTGTACAAAGGTTTTTACCTTTAAGGATGTGACCACATGACACACAACCTACCAGAAGCCCGGCAGCACAAAAACCTACTATATGACTTCTACGGCGCGCTTCTTACAAAAAAGCAAAACGAAATCTACGCCATGCATCACGAAGACGACAACTCCCTGGCAGAGATAGGCAGCCACTTTGGCATAACGCCGCAAGCGGTGGCAGACACAATAAAACGCGCCAACGGCAAGTTCAATTCCTATGAAGAAAAGCTAGGGCTGGTGAAAAAATTCATCACCCAGCAAAAAGCCGTTGCTGCAATAGAAGCAGAACTTTTAAACATTCCCCAAGAAAAAACAAAAGCAATCCGCCAATTGGTGGAGACGCTACTCCTATAATATTAGACTTCTTCCGAAATTCCCGTAAGAGGTTTCGGAAAATCCACAAAAGGAGGTGTTCCCCATAGCATTCGAAAACCTAGGAGAGAAGCTGCAAAACGCCTTTAAGAAACTGCGCGGCAAAGGTAAACTTTCAGAGAAAGATGTTAAAGAGGCAATGCGCGAGGTTCGCCTGGCGCTTCTTGAAGCGGATGTTAACTTCCGGGTGGTTAAAGATTTTGTGTCTGGGGTTACGGAAAAGGCCGTTGGGCATGATGTTCTTGAGAGCTTGAACCCAGGGCAGCAGGTTGTCAAACTAGTACACGAGCATCTGATAGAGCTGATGGGTGCGGCGCAAAGTCAGCTTACTTTTGCGTCTAAGCCGCCCACTGTTTATATGGTGGTGGGGCTGCAGGGCGCGGGTAAAACCACAAGCATAGGTAAGCTTGCGGGGATTTTGCGTAAGCAGGGCAAGCAGCCGCTGCTGGTAGCCTGTGATATTTATCGCCCGGCGGCTATTAAGCAGCTGCAGATTGTGGGTAATACGTACAATATCCCCGTTTTCGAAATGGGAGATAAGGTTAGCCCTGTTACCATTGCAGAAAAATCCCTAGAACACGCGGCTGCCAATGGCCATGATGTAGTTCTGGTAGATACCGCAGGGCGGCTGCATATAGATGATGAACTGATGGATGAATTGTCTCAAATTCGCCAGAAGGTAACGCCGCAAGAAATCCTGCTGGTGGTAGACGCCATGACAGGCCAAGACGCCGTAAACGTAGCCAAAACCTTTGACGAAAAGCTGGGCCTAGACGGCATAATAGTAACTAAGCTAGACAGTGACACCCGCGGCGGCGCGGTACTGTCTGTAAAGGCTGTAACCGGCAAGCCAGTAAAATACGTGGGGTTGGGCGAAAAGCTGGAAGATATGGAACCATTCCATCCAGACCGCATGGCCTCCAGGATACTGGGCATGGGCGATGTGCTAAGCCTGATAGACAAGGCGCAACAAGCCTTCGACGACAAGCAGGCCCTAGAGCTAGAGCAAAAAATCCGCAGCAATTCATTTACCCTAGAAGATTTCCTCACCCAGATGCAGCAGCTTAAAAAAATGGGCAATATAAAAGACCTGCTGGGCATGATGCCAGGGGTTAACCAAGCAGCCCTGGCAGACGCAAATGTAGACGAAAAAGCCATGGCGCACACCGAAGCCATAATCCAATCCATGACCCGGGCAGAACGCCACGACCCGGATACATTAAACGGCTCGCGCAAGCGCCGCATAGCCGCAGGCAGCGGCCGCAGCATACAAGAGATAAACCGCCTGCTAAAGCAGTTTGAAGAAATGCGTAAGATGATGAAATCCTTCACCGGGGGCGGTTTATTCGGCAAGAAGGGTAAGTTTGGCAAGGGTAAGTTGCCATTTTTCTAAACCTGTTCGCAATGGCAGCCGGCAGCGGCGGCCTTCGATAAACTATCTGCGTACACAATACGCACCCGCAGGCGGTAAGCCGCCAAGTAAACACAGCCGGGCTTAGGGGCAGCGCCCCATTAAAACTAGAAAAGGAGATTTAACCAATGGTAAAAATTCGCTTAAAAAGAATGGGCGCAAAAAAAGCACCATTCTACCGTATCGTAGTTGCAGATTCACGCACCCCAAGAGGTGGCAAAACCCTAGATGAAATCGGCACATACGACCCAACAAAGCAACCTTCTGAACTTAAAGTAGACGTAGAAGCCGCCAAAAACTGGGTGGCCAAAGGTGCACAACCAACAGACACAGTAAAAGCACTTCTAAAAAAATCAGGCATGTAGGTGAATAGAATGAAAGAACTTCTAACCATCCTGGCAAAAAACCTAGTGGACGACCCAAGCCAAGTGACCGTAACCGAAGAAGAAAAAGAAGGCACAATAGTGCTGTCACTAAAAGTTGTCCCGGACGACATGGGTAAAGTAATAGGCAAACAAGGGCGCATAGCCAAGGCTCTACGCACCTTAGTAAAGGCCGCCGCAATTCTAGAGAACAAGAAAGTTAATGTGGAAATCGTGTAGCATAGTAAAATACATGAGAAACGGTCTCAGGCGAGACCGATTTCGAATCATTTCACTATAACACCGCGGGGCTTCGCCCCACACCCCCTTCTTTTTTGAAAAAAAGAAGCAAAAAACTTTAATTTTAAAGTTTTGGGGTGTGGAGTGATGCTCCGCTTTTTTTATGCAAAAAATACACAGGTGATTTTATTATTTTACGCGTTTGTTGTTTTTTCAAAAAAAGTGGCTTGTTTGGCGGGTTTTCTTGTGGGAGGGATAGCAGAATATACGTTTTTTGCGGCAAAAATGGTACCGTATGGTACCATAATTCAAAGAAAATGGTACCATACGGTACCATTTTTTACATAAAAACACTCGTTTTTGAACAAAATAGAACACATTGATGTTTTTTGCGTGTCATCATTAGAGATATTTTGCCATCGTACCAACCTCACACAACAATATAAACACATCACCCCAAAACAATTTGACAGCGCGCCAACACCACTGGTAAAATCAACAAACTAAGGATTCACCAAATCCAACAAAACAGGAGGAACAATCATGAAACTACGCATCGACTACAACAACATGCTAACCCACACCATAGGCGATGAAGGGATAACTCAAGCAACCCTAGACAGCCTATCTCCCGCCATTTTAGCCGCCAACAAAAACATGGAAGAAAAACGCAAAGCCGGCAAAATGGCCTGGCGCGACCTACCATACAACCAGAACGAAATCGTGGAAGATATCCTAAACTATGTAAACGAAATGAAAGGCCAAATTGAAGCCTTTGTTGTGCTGGGCATTGGCGGCAGCGCCCTTGGGCCAATGGCCGTGCAGCAGGCTTTAAACCACCCCTATTACAACGAGCTGCCAAGGGAAAAACGCGGCGGCTTCCCCAAGCTGTATGTGGTGGACAATGTAGACCCCGAGCGGCTAGTCTACCTATTCCAAACAATCGACCCCACAAAATGCCTGTTTAACGTAATATCAAAGTCTGGCAGCACATCCGAAACCATGAGTCAGTTCATGATAATCAAGCAGCAGCTGGAAGAAAAAATTGGCATAGAAGCCGCCCGCAAGCTGATTGTATGCACCACAGACGCAGTCACCGGCAACCTGATAACCATTGCCAAGCAAGAAGGCTACAAGCATTTTTACATCCCAAGCGCGGTTGGCGGGCGTTTTTCCGAGCTTACTCCTGTTGGGCTGCTGCCTGCGGCGTTCTGCGGGCTGGATATCAAAGGCCTGCTTGAAGGCGCGGCAGAAATGGATAAAATGTGCGAAGCCAGCAATATTTACAAAAACGCAGCGCATATGTACGCCCTGCTACATTATATAGGCATGACCACAGGCAAAAACATATCCGTAATGATGCCATATGCAGACGCGCTAAAATATATTTCAGACTGGTACGCTCAGCTTTGGGCAGAATCACTGGGCAAGCAATTTGATGTAAACGGCAAGACCGTAAACGTAGGCCAAACCCCAGTAAAAGCCCTTGGGGTAACAGACCAGCATTCCCAGGTACAGCTTTACGCAGAAGGCCCGTTCGACAAGATAATCGTCTTCCTAGGTGTAGACGAATACCGAGAAACCATCACCATCCCCAAAACCTACGGTGACATGCCCAGCCTAGGCTTCTTGGGCGGCGTAACCCACAACAACCTAATACAAACAGAACAAGCCGCCACAGAATACGCCCTAACCAAAGCCAACCGCATGAACATGACCATAACCCTACCAAAAGTAACCCCACAAACCCTAGGCCAGCTACTCTACTTCTTTGAAGTAGCAACAGCCTACGCCGGGGAACTGCTAAACATAGACGCCTTCGACCAACCAGGCGTAGAAGAAGGCAAAAACGCCACCTACGCAATGTTCGGCCGCCCAGGGTACGACACCAAGAAGGCCGAGATGGACGCCGCACCAGCCAAAGCGGACAGATATATAATATAGGAGGTTTTATGAAAGCAAAAGAACGCCTAAAGGGCGGAATAATAGGGGCAGCCATTGCCGCCTTAATTCTAACCGCAACGCCGCTAGTGGCGCGTGTTATAAGCAACGACGTGACAATTTATTTCAATAATATTTCAGTAGCCATAAATGGCAACCAAGCGCAGCTAGAAAATGAACCCTTCGTGCTAAATGGCCGCACTTACCTGCCTGTGCGTGACATTGCCAACCTATTCGGCTACAACGCCACCTGGGAAAGCGAAACCAACACCGTCCACCTAACAGAACGCATCCCCGCTGGCGCAGTGCCAAACTACCCGGCGCATCTGCCACAGCCAGAAGCCCCCCCAGCCACAACAACTGGCACAGCCTACACATCCCGCAATAACCGCCCCGCCAGCCCAACCATAACCCCCGCACGTGCAATAGAATTAGCCTACGAAGAACTATCCCGCCTAGGAATAGAAGCCAGCCACCGCGCAAGCTCTGGCCTAGACTTCGAACAAGGCCGCTGGGTTTGGGAATTAGAATTCCGGGCAGCCCAAAGGTACAGAGGCCACCATATAATCGAATTCTATATTTGTGCAGGTACTGGCGAAGTTGTAAAAATGGAATGGGATGATTAGTTGTTAGAATGATGTTGTTAAGGTTTTTTCAAGAACATGTATCGGCACAGAAAGAGATGATACCGGACTTTGTCAAATTGGTGTCAAAAAATCTATCTTGCACTGAACAAACATATATGTTAAACTTATCTTGTTACACTAAAATAAAATTTAGGAGGTCGGACAAAATGAAAATGCCAATATTATACATGAATGATAAAACCATTTTGTCCGCGCTGATTTAGTTTTTTCACTAAGTCTTTTTACGCCGCTGGTTTTATCAGCGGCGTTTTTATTTTGCGCCAGCTTCCGAAAACTCGGAGGTAAAGCCATTGCCAAAAAGACTGCGCTACTATCTTGACCGTATTACGGACAACAAGACAACCACGTATCGTTACAATGATACGGTGGAAGGAAAGCCTGTTCAGAAAGAAATTTACGATGGGGAATGTGTGGAGGTATATGTCAAGCCAAACGGTGACATTGACGGAGAGCGAACGGGCATCCGTAGAGAGCCGACATTTTGGCATAATGAAATTGCCTATACACTTGACCGCACAAACAAACAAGCGTTAGACCGCCCCACCGTTACAATCTCCATTCCCGTAGAGATGCTCGGAATAATTGATTTCACACCAGCGGTTGCCGATTACTGCCTCAGAGAGATTAAACCCTACTTTGATGCGATAAACGCCAGCTATGCAAACCGCACTCGACCTGACAGGGAAAACGGAAAGTTTATCTTGCTCGAACCGGGTAGCAAGGTGATGTTGCGTAATACTGCGTACTTCTCGTTAATTCCTGCCAAGAATTATAAAGAAGGAAAAGGAATCAGAATTTATTTTTGCAGGTACACAGACCCGCCCCCGGACATTATGTGTCTTTGTATACGTATGGAAATTCAACTACCATACTTGAAACTGAATAGGGCAAAAACCATGTTGGTAAAACAACTGCCGGATTCAACCGAGCGTTTTGTTCGGGAATTCAACAAAGGCGGCTTAAGTGATGTACTCAAACTTACCAAGACACAGCAAGCAATTCGCACATTTTTGCGTGATGGTGGCTATTGCGCTTTCATCGCAAATGGCAGTATATTGGCACGGGAGCGCGGTAGCGACAAACCCGCGCAAGCCGCTATTCCATTCCAAAGCCCGACAAGTCATGAAATAGAAGTCGCTGGCATTAGGGGCATGGGAATAAAGCGCGGTGTTACTGTAATAACAGGTGGTGGGTATTCCGGCAAATCTACGGTACTAAACGCTATATCCGCTGGAATATATGACCATGTAAAAGGCGATGGGCGCGAATTGTGCATTACCGATAATACCGCTGTCACCATCACAGCCGAAGATGGCCGTGCAGTTTCCAATGTAAACATTTCACCTTTCATAAAATGGATTCCCGGCGGCAATCCGGACATTTTTTCCACGACACACGCATCCGGCTCAACATCCCAAGGAGCAAATATCATGGAAGCGGTTTCCTTGGGCGCAAAACTTCTGCTTATTGATGAAGACCGCTCCGCCACGAATTTTATGATTCGGGATGCGGTGATGAAGCAACTCATTGAAAAAGAACCCATAACGCCATTTACCGATCGGGCAAACGAACTTGCCGAAATGGGTATCTCTACCATACTCGTTATTGGCGGGAGCGGAGAATATTTGGCGGTTGCAGACTATGTATTTATGATGGACGAATTTGTTATGAGCGAAGTAACCGCTTATGCTAAAACATTCGTCCCAGAACACATTCTTCCGGCATTGCATAAAAATTGGGAAAATAACCGAACCGTTACTAAAATTTTTACAGCATACCCGGAAGGCACAAGCAGGGAACGGTTATCCGTATCGGATACAGGATTTATCATTATCGGTGACGAACGCATAGACATCCGTAATTTACACGATATAGCTACAGAACCCCAAGTGAACGCCTTGGCATTTATCCTTCGACATTTGGCAAAAGGTAACGAAGGTGTTGATAATTTAGAAGCAATGGCGTTGGCGATACGTGGATTAAGTCCAAAGGATAAGTCAAACAAGCAAAGTGTTGATATTGTTGCTATCGTTCAAAAATTATATGCCCAAATTGAAGCAGAAGGTTTGGATTTAGTTGACACAGGATTTTTCACTACAATGCACCGTTTTATGGATATGCCGCGACAGTTTGAGGTTTTGGCGGCGATTAACCGCATGAGACATATTGTATGGTATAAATCCACCGATAAAATGGGGGATGCAGACTGAATTCAGCTATTGAATTGTTATAGTCGCTCCACCTAAAAACCACCACGTAGAACTTGTAAATTTTCCGTAAGCCTTCGCTGCTAAAAACCTTGCGTACCGCCAGCGCGCGGCTGTTTTCAGCTTCTGTCTTGCGAAAAATTTTCTGCGCTCTATGCTATAGTTTTTAGGCAGCGAGCAAAGCCCCCTTTTACTGTTTTAGTTATTTTTCCTCTTCACATACACAATCACGCCTATTATCAAAGTCACCGCTGGCAGGCCGCCCATTGCTATTGCACGGAAAATGTTGGCTTGGAAGCCTGGTACTATTAGGGGGTTCATGCCTGGCGGGTTGCGGCGTGGGATGAATATGCCAGATGGCTGGCCGTGTAGCCAGCGCAGGGAATCTGCCACGAAGAGCCAGTTGCTTTCGCCCACGAAGGGGGTTACGTCGTCGGAGATTAGGGTTAGGCTGCTTACGGCTATAAATTGGGTTTCATTTTCGCCTATGCGCTCTGTTATGGCTAAGGCTAGGTTGAAGGGGCCGTCGCTGTCGCTGGGGATTCTTTCTGGGCTGGTTTCATTTGGGTCGTGGCGGCCGAAGGAGCTGAATGATGTTGTCCATACCGGCGTGATATTGGTTGCAGGGCGGCGCATGTCTAGTATTTCTAGGGCGGTTGTTACGGGTAGTATGTTAACGAAATCGCTGTGATAGAGGTTGTTTAGCGCCGGGTGGTTTTGCTGGGTTGGTATTATTATGCTGGGGTTGTCTATATATTGGCGGCTGTCACCCTCCAGCACTAGGAAATTGCCTACGGCTATGCCAAAGCTGGCCAGCATATTGTCAAAGCTTGGGGTGGCCTCGTTGCGTAGGTTTAAGGCCATGAAGGCGCGGCCACCGCCGGTAAGGAAGGCCTCTATGCGGTCGCGTTTGGCGGCTGTCCAATCCCGTGAGGGCATGGTTATAAAGAGGATGTCTGCATCGTCTGGAATGTGATTTTCTACCAGGTTGATGGAACGCAGGGCAAAGTTTTCTGCCAGCAAATATCCTATAAAGGGTATGCTTATGTCAATTTCGCCGCTGCCATAAACAAAGTAGACCACAGGCGGTACGCCCTGGCTTACATTGTGGATGGCGCGGGTGATAGATGGCTCGAAATTCATGGAAGTGATTTCCCCTGCGGCGTTGCGGGGCAGCATATCCAGTTCTGTAACGGCTACTGTACCAGTTGCAGATTGCACAACAATGCTACCAGTGCTGCCTATGGGAATACCCCCCGCCAGCCTTGCCTCGGCAGCAAGCTGATGAGCCAGCACCGGGTTGATGGTGGGGTCACGCAGCTCTACGCGGATATAAGTTGATGCCGCAGCGTATTCTTCCAGCAGTTGTGATATTATCACATGCTCGTGGCCGGTTGGCACTAGATAGTAGATAGTTACAGGGCTGTTAAGTTCTGCCAAAAATTCTATGCTGCGGTCTGTAAGGGTGAAAACTTGCTCGCGGGTGAGGTCGCGGGTGATATTAAAACCGCTGGCAACCAGGTTAACAATAATAAAAAGCATAACTGCCAGCAGCATCATAACCGTAGAGAACATACCATAGCGGAAGCGTTTATCCCGTAGCTTCATTATCTCCACCTCCTTTTTTCAATCACATTGGCCGTAAGGTACACAAAAAGCGCTGCAAAGGAAATATAGTAGACAATATCGCCAATATTTAACATGCCCAGGGCAAAATTGTTAAACCGTGCAAAAATAGAAAGCCATTGCAAGACCCTAATGATAACCCCATCAAATGCCAAAACCCCCAAGAAATAAAGCCCGGCCACAGCCCCGGCCCCAAGCAGCGCAACAATAACCGCCACGATAATATTCCTGGTAGAATTGTACAAAACTGCGGCCACCCCAAGCACTAAAACCCCCACAAAAATCAAAGACGCCACGGTAGTAACCGGCATAAGTAAAGCCACAGTTTCCATGATAAACATAAGAAAAATCGCGCCCATGGTAGCAATAGCCGCGATAATCTGGTTATCTGTAAGCACAGAAATAAACACGCCAACCGCAATGGAAGCCGCGCCAATAAGCAAAAACGCTACATAAGTACCAACAATCTGGCTAACAGGCAGCTCGCCATAGCTACGCACCATTAGCGGCAGCACAACAGTAACCACCGTGCCAACAAGAAACAAGCTAAAAGCCGCCAAAAACTTACCCAGCACAATTTGCATCACGCTAAGGGGGCTGGTGAAAAGTAGCTGGTCTGTCTTTTGCCGCGCTTCTTCAGAAAAAAGCCGCATGGTAAGCACCGGCACCAGCACAAAGAAAAAAGTAGTAATATTAAACAGCACCATATGGAAATTAGGGTTGTGCCGGCCGATAGTCTCTGTGGAGAAGAAAATCCCAACCAGCAGCAGCATAATAGCCAGAAAAACGTATCCCATCATATGCGTAAAATATGTTCGCATTTCTTTTTTATAAATTGCAGTCATTAGGCTTCCTCCTTTGAAATGGGGTTCTGCCCCAAGTCCTGCTGCCGCAACCCGGTTACGCTTCCCACGGCATCCGGCCGCGAGTCGTATGCTGAAGCCTCAGATACACCTCCACGGAGCTGCCCATCCGGCGAGGAGGTGAAGGAGAGGAAGATTTCTTCTAGGGACATTTCGGTGGATTTCATTAGTAAGATTGGGAGGTTGTTGTTGGACATGCAATTGAAAATGGCCTCACGGATATCTGTGCCTTCGTTGCCGCTTAGTATTAGGTCTGTTACGCCTTCTTCTGGGGAAGGTTCTGGGGTGATGCCGGATATTATTGGGTAGGCGGCTAGGGCTGTGTTTATGGCTGCAGGGTCGCCTTTTATGCGTACTTTTATGCTGCCTTGCTGCAGGCCTTTAGAAAGGGATTCTGGCGTGCCAGTGGCTACTATTTTGCCACGGTTGATTATTATAACCCGGTCGCAAACGGCGCTTACTTCTTGCATAATGTGGGATGATAGGATTACGGTATGCTTTTTGCCAAGGTTTTTAACCACATCGCGCATCTCGATTATTTGCTTAGGGTCTAGGCCTATGGTAGGCTCGTCCATTATTATCAGCTTGGGCTGGCCCACCATGGCTTGCGCTAAGCCAACCCGCTGGCGGTACCCGCGGGAGAGATTCTTTATAAGCCTTTTGGGGATATCGTCAATGCTTAGCTGCCGCATTATATCTTGCAACATTTCTTTGCGGCCGGCCTTAACCTTTTTAATATCTGCCACAAAGTTAAGATATTCAACAACTCGCATATCGCCATAAACAGGCGGAGTATCCGGCAAATAACCTATGCTGGCCTTAACGCGCTCTGGCTCGGCCACGGTGTCTAGCCCATCGATGGTCACTTCGCCGCTGGTGGCAGCAATAAACCCGGTCATGATATTCATGGTAGTAGTTTTGCCCGCGCCGTTTGGCCCAAGGAAGCCAATAATCTCGCCCGGGGCAATACTAAAGCTAATATTATCCAGCGCCCGATGCTTGCCGTAAATTTTTGTCAAATTCTTTACTTCAACCAAGCTCACCACTCCTTTAAATTAAAAATCCTGCACAGTATAACATATTGCGGGGGCGAATTTGTAAAGAAATTGTAAAGATTGAAACCGTGGGCTTTGCCTCAGGATGCTAAGGCAAGCAAGTTGCGTAGCAACCGACCAGCCCACACCCACCCTCTTTTTGAAAAAAAGAGGGGCAAAAACTTTAATTTTTGAGCCAAAAACACAGAAGTTTTTACTTTTGTGTTTTTTATTTTTAAAGAAGTGGCTTGTTTAGCGGTTTTTTGCGTATACCCGAAGGCAAAACATGCGTTTTTTCCAAAATGTGGTACCATGCGGTACCATTTTCGCCGGTTTATGGTACCGTATGGTACCATTTTTTTATTAGAGTTCTTCTATAGCCGCTCCACCTAAAAACATTCGCATAGAGCGCGGGAAATTTTTCGCAAGGCGAGGAGCTGAAAACCGCCGCGCACTAGCGGTGCACAAGGTTTTTAGCGACGAAGGCTTGTGGGAAATTTACAAGCTCTATGTGAGGGTTTTTAGGTGGAGCGGCTATAAAATTGCAAAAAACGCAATTTCAATGGTAGCTCCACAAACAGCAAAGCTTCCACCAACTTTGCAACCCAAAAATAAAAATTCTAAAGTTTTTTGCTTCTTTTTTCTCAAAGGCAACCCGAAAGAAATTGGGCGGCGCACAACGCCGGGTTCGCGAAGCGAATCTTATGAAAAGAAGTGGAGGTGTCGGGGGCGAAGCCTCTGACGGCCTTATAAAGGTCTTAAAAGCTTTTAAAACTTGACATTCGCCCAATTTTTATATAAGATTTTGTCCTAAATTTCAACCGAAGAGGTGGGTTATGACCAGTATTGACACTTTTCAGTTTGTGGGGCGCAGAGTACCTTTTGTTAAGATGCATGGCTGCGGCAATGATTATATTTTCTTCAATGGATTTGATGTGGATATTCCTAACCCGGGCGAGCTTGCCAGGGTACTTTCAGATAGGCACAAGGGCGTGGGGGGCGACGGGCTTGTGCTTATGTTGCCGTCTGAAGTTGCAGATGCGGCCATGCGCATGTTTAATGCAGATGGCAGCGAAGCAGACAATTGCGGCAATGCCCTGCGCTGCCTGGGCAAGTATTTGTACGAAAACGGTACGTTTACAACACCCAATGTGAAGATAGAAACATTAAGCGGCATAAAGGATATGGAGATGACCATAGTGGACGGCAGGGTACTGGCGGCCAAGGTGAATATGGGCAAGGCAGAGCTAGCGCCAGAGAAGATTCCGGTCAACCTTAGCGGCGAGGCGATTATCCAGCGGAAAGTCAATATAACGCGCCAGCCTTACGAGATTACATGCGTAAACATGGGCAACCCCCATGCGGTTATTTTCCATCATGATATAGACCATTTTGACCTAGAGACGATTGGCCCAATGTTTGAACATGCCAACCTCTTCCCAGAAAGGGTTAACTTAGAGATTGCCCAGATGGTAAGCCGCAACTACCTGCGTATGCGAATTTGGGAGCGCGGCACAGGCGAAACCATGGCCTGCGGCACAGGCGCGTGCGCTGCGGCTGTGGCTGCGGTTCAGCTAGGCTTCTGCGATAAAGACACAGACATTAAAGTAGAAGTGCGCGGCGGCATACTAACCATCAACTACACCGACGAAGCCGTGTATATGAGCGGCGAATGTATAAAAGTGTACGAAGGAGTAGTGAAGATATGAGCGACCTAATCCTGATAATGGACTTTGGCGGGCTGCATAAGGAACTGCTAGCCCGCACCGTCCGCGACTTGCAAGTATATGCAGAGATAATCCCATGGCATCTGTCCGCGGACAAAATCCGCGCAATGAAACCCACTGGCATAATAATCACAGGCAACCAAGAAAACGCCCCAGACGCAGTAAAATGCGACCCGGGGCTGTTTGAATTAGGCGTGCCAGTGCTGGCATATAATCTGGCAGGAGTGCCTGTGCCAAGCACAGGCAACAACATACACACCGTCGATATGACGCAAACAAAAGACCTACAAGGCATTATAAAAGACTTCATTTTCAATGAATGCCATGCAAAAGGCGGCTACAAGCTAGAGGATTACATCAGCACCCAGGTAGAACTAATCCGTGAAACCACCGCAGGCCGCAATGTGCTGCTGGCACTGTCTGGCGGGGTAGATTCTAGCGTTTGCGCGGCGTTGCTGTCTAAGGCCATCCCGGGCAAGCTAACCTGCCTGTTCGTGGACCACGGCCTAATGCGCCAAGACGAAGGCGACCAGATAGAAGAAATTTTCTCTAAACGGGACTTGAAATTCATAAGAATAGACGCAGCAGAACGCTTCGTGGGCAAACTAAAAGGTCATGCAGACCCAGAAACCAAGCGCAAAATAATAGGCGAAGAATTTATCCGCGTATTCGAAGAAGAAGCAAAAAAACTGGGCAAAATCCCCTTCCTGGCCCAAGGCACAATCTACCCAGATATTGTAGAATCTGGCGGCGCACATGGCGCAACCATAAAAAGCCACCACAACGTAGGCGGCCTGCCAGAAAACCTAGACTTCGAGCAAATTGTAGAGCCTCTATCCGGCCTATTCAAAAACGAAGTGCGCAAAATAGGCCTAATGCTGGGCCTGCCAGAATACCTAGTAAACCGCCAACCATTCCCAGGCCCTGGCCTAGCCGTGCGCATCATGGGTGATGTCACATTCCAAAAGTTAAACACCCTGCGCCGTGCAGACGCCATAGTGCGGGAAGAACTGGACAAACTACCAGAAAGCGAACGCCCAGACCAATACTTCGCGGTGCTAACCGACACATCTTCCGTGGGCGTAAAAGGCAACAACCGCACCCACGACCCAGTGCTAGCCATCCGTGCCGTAACCACGCAAGATTTCATGACCTGCAGCTACACGCCAATCCCCCACGAGCTTCTAAACCGCATGGCAGTACGCATCTCCAGCGAAATAGAGGATGTTAGCCGTGTTGTGTACGATATAAGCTCGAAGCCGCCCGGGACTATTGAATGGCAGTAAACAAACCTGTGTAAAGAATGTTGATTTTACTGAGTTTGTAGCCTGTCGATAACTGCCGTGATAACATTTTGGCAGCGGGACAGTTGCACGTGAATAGTAATATGCGACTTAAAAACATAAATAAATAGAGTTTATAGTTAAACAAATGAGAAACGGTCTAACCCAAGCGGCACCTGAAACGCCGAGACAAGGCGTTTCAGGCGTTTTTGCCGCGACAGGCGAAAACGCTTTCGAATTATTTCACTATATCAATAATTTTGCGGCATCATATTGCGATTTAGGTAAAGAGCATTCTAAAGCCCGGAGGCAACTCCGGGCTTTTATTTATACCCGTCAGTGACAAATCCCTAACAATTTGACCAAACCTACGAAAATGATTAAAATAGCAGGAATAGTAAACCTGTAGCACCCATAGGAGACCATAAAATGAACCCAACCATCCTATATTATGAAGCCATGCTAGGCCAACAAAGCTGCTTATCTGGCGGGCAGGCCATCCATTTTATCCACTCGGCAGAGCGTAATGTGCAACAACCTGGGTTTTCTGCCCGCTTTGATATTTATTGCTGGGTGCAGCCGGGTAAAATAGTACTATCTTATGGCGATGCCGCCAGCCCGCAAATTTCCAGGCTACAGCAAGCTATTCACACAGATAATACTGCGGCGGAAATCAAATCTACATTAGCCACGGTTTTTGGCCGCGAAGTTAAACATAATATCAAATACATTTATCAAGGCAGCCAGCCCTCAAATATTTTGGCGGAGAATGTGACTGAATATGATGATTACAAAAACTTCTTTCTAGGCTGCTTTCCGGGCAGCAAAATAGACTGGCTGGAAGAATATTTTACCGAAATGGCCGCGGCCGGCACATGCGTGGCTGTATACCATGGCGGCCGCATTGTAAGCTGTACAGACGCCCCAACTATGCCATACCTGTCAGAGCTGGTGCAAGAAATAGGCATAAACACCCTGCCTGGCTACATGGGCCGTGGTTACGCCGCAGCCGCCTGTGCCAAAGCCGCCCAAAACATAATGGCCAGTGGCAAAGCGCCCCAATGGTCACATGATACCTGCAACATAGCATCCCAAAAGCTGGCAGAGAAAATCGGCTTCGCCAAGCTGGCAGAGGTTTTGGCAGTTACCATATAGGAGGCACCCATGGATTTAATTTCTAAAACCGAGGAATTTATATTCTCGTATCGCATTGCGGGGGTGCTAATCCACGGCGGAAAGGTTTTGTTGCAAAAGCCGCTAAATGATAGTGGCTACTCGCTTCCGGGCGGCCATGTGACCCATGGTGAAACCTCTGCCCAGGCATTGGTGCGGGAGTTTAAAGAAGAAATTGGCGCAGATATTAAAGTGAACAAGCTCATATTGGTGGGCGAAAATTTCTTCCCTTGGGACGAGCTGCCATGCCAGCAAATTGGCCTGTATTATACGGTTTCACTGCTTAGCGAGGGGCAAATCCCCACCAGCGGCATTTTCCGTGCCTTCGATGAAATTGGCGGCCAGCGGATAGATTTAGATTTCGTTTGGGTGCCGCTAGGGCAGCTTAGCGAAATTCAGCTTTACCCAGAAGGTATAAGCCAGCATATCCAGTGCATTCCGCAGCATCCGCTGCATTTTGTGTATAGGCAGGATTAGGAAGATTGAGTGGCCGTGGTCGGTTGTTAAAATAATCGCATAAACCTACTACCGCAGCTTAAAAGGAGGGCAACATGACCCGCAAAGATTTTAAAGGCAAACCCATATCTCATCTAGGCATGGGCGCAATGCGCCTGCCGCAGGTAGAAGAAGGCTGGGGCAAACCCGTACTTTTCGAAAAGGGCGCAGAAATTATCGACTATCTTATGGCCCAGGGCGTAAATTATTTCGACACCGCATATGTGTACCATGGCGGGGATTCTGAGCGCTTTCTAGGCCGCGCGCTGCAAAAATACCCGCGGGAAAGTTATTTCCTTGCAGATAAATACAACTTACTGGCGCAACCGGATTATCGCATCCAGTTTCCAGAGCAACTAGAGCGCCTGCAAACCGATTATATCGACTTTTACCTGTGCCATGGCATTTCAGATAACCATATCAAGGGTTACCTGGGCAACGGCGGCGTGGAGTATTTTTTGGAAGAAAAGGCTAAGGGGCGCATCAAAAACTTAGGCTTCTCGTTCCACGGCCGCCCAAGCGTGCTGCGGCAGGCATTAAAATACACCCAATGGGATTTTGTAATGATACAGCTAAATTATTACGATTGGTTTCACGGCCCGGCCAAGGAACAATACGAAATTCTACAAGAGCATAATATCCCCGTAATGGCTATGGAGCCAGCCCATGGCGGGCTTTTGGCCCGGTTAAATGAAGAAGGTGCAGCCCTGCTGCAAAACGCAGAACCCAACCGCAGCCTGGCATCTTGGGCGTTCCGCTTTTTGCTTGACCTAAACATAACCGTGATACTAAGCGGCATGTCCAATATGGAGCAGGCGCAGGATAATATCGCTACTTTCCAGGAAAATAAACCCCTAACACTCGCAGAAAAAGAGCTAATACATGCAGCCAGCTCGTCTTTCTTTAAATCCATTGGCGCAACCTGCACCTTCTGCCGCTATTGCGATGGCTGCCCACATAAGCTGGATATTCCAGAGCTGCTGCGTATTTACAACGATTACCGCGTGGGCGGCGACTGGCGGCTAAAGCGCATGGACCCCCTACCACCATCAGAACGCCCAAGCCAATGCACAGGCTGCGGTATATGCGTGGGCCAATGCCCGCAGAGCCTTGATATCCCAAAGTTTATGGCAGAAATGGCAGGCAAAGGATATTAGGCTTCTTTCGGAATCGCGGTTTTCGCGATTTCAGAAGAACTCTATTAAAAAATTTTCAGTTGGTCGCAAATTGCGACCAACTGAAAATAATTCTAATTTAAAGAAACGAATTGGAGTGGCATCATTAGCGCCAAGCTAAGGTACCATAGGCCACTCTTACCGCGCACAAAAGCAACTCCCTTGGGGCTGCTACGAACCCCCAAAACTAGGCGAACAGGAGAGATTCCCCATGTCAAACATACAAGAGCTTTTTGGCAGCATGGTGTTTAACGAAACCGTAATGCAGGCAAGGCTTCCCAAGAATATTTTCAAATCCCTAAAAAAGACAATGACACTTGGCCAGCGTATGGAAATTGACGTGGCCAATGTAGTGGCCACCGCCATGAAAGATTGGGCAATAGAACGCGGCGCGACCCATTTTACCCATTGGTTCCAACCTATGACAGGCGTCACGGCAGAAAAGCATGACAGCTTTATAGAACCCTCTGGCGACGGCAAGGCTTTGATGGAGTTTTCTGGCAAATCCCTGGTGCATGGTGAATCCGATGCCTCTAGCTTCCCGTCCGGCGGCCTACGCGCCACCTTCGAGGCCCGCGGCTACACCATTTGGGATACCACGTCCTACGCCTTCGTGCGGGATGGTACGCTGTACATCCCCACAGCGTTTTGCTCCTACAGCGGAGAGTCATTGGACGAGAAAACACCGCTTTTGCGCAGCATGGAAGCCTTAAACACCCAGGCCATGCGTATATTAAAATTATTTGGCAACAGCACCGCCCGCCGGGTAATCCCCATGGTGGGCGCAGAGCAAGAGTATTTCCTAGTAGACAAGGCCATGTACCATAAGCGTACAGACCTGGTATACACCGGGCGCACTCTTTTTGGCGCAAGGCCGCCAAAAGCCCAGGAAATGGACGACCATTATTACGGCAGCATAAAGCCCCGCGTGGCAGCCTTTATGAAAGAGCTGGACCAAGAACTATGGAAGCTGGGCGTGTACGCAAAAACCAAGCATAACGAAGCAGCCCCATCCCAGCACGAGTTGGCCCTAATCTACGATACCACCAACATCGCCACAGACCATAATCAGCTAACCATGGATATGCTACAAAACGTGGCCTCCCGCCATAATCTAGTATGCCTGCTGCACGAAAAACCCTTCGCAGGGGTAAATGGCAGCGGCAAGCATAACAACTGGTCACTAGCCACAGACACCGGCATAAACCTACTAGAACCCGGCAAAACCCCACACGAGAACGCCCAGTTTATACTCTTCCTAGTAGCCACCATAAAAGCCGTAGACGAATACGCAGACCTTCTTCGCGCCTCTGCCGCCACAGCCAGCAATGACCACCGCCTAGGGGCAAACGAAGCCCCACCATCTATACTATCCATGTTCCTAGGGGACGAACTAACAGAAATACTAGAGGCTATCCGCAGCGACGAAGAATACCAAGGCAAAGAAAAAGACAATATAGAAATAGGCGTAACCGCCCTGCCAAACTTCACAAAAGACACTACAGACCGCAACCGCACCTCGCCATTTGCCTTCACCGGCAATAAGTTTGAGTTCCGTATGCCAGGTTCATCCCTGTCCATTGCAGAGCCAAACATCGTGCTTAACACAATCGTGGCAGAAGCCCTGCGCCAGCTAGCAGACCAGCTAGAAGCCGCAACAGATTTCAAAAAAACCCTGGCAAAGCTGCTAAAAAGCAACTACAAAAAACACAGCCGCATAATCTTTAACGGCAACAGCTACGCAGAAAACTGGCTAACCGAAGCCCAAAAACGCGGCCTATCCAACCACACATCCACCGTAGAAGCCCTAGCTGCCCTAAGCCAGCCCAAAGCCCACGAACTATACACCCGCCACAACGTATTCACCCCCTGCGAGCTGCAATCCCGCTTTGAAATCTACCTAGAAAACTACTGCAAAACAATAAACATCGAAGCATTCACCTTCGTTAACATGGTAAACAAATCCATAATACCAGCGGTACTAAACTACCAAACCGAACTAGCCAAACTGCTGGCCCTAAAACAAAACAGCTTCGATACAACCCTAGAAACACGCCTACTAACCAAAATAGCCACCCTATCCGCCAGCCTGGCCCAAAAGCTAAACACCCTAGAAGAAATCCTACACAACAAACAAAGCAGCACCCCCCAAAACGAAGCAAACCACTACAGCAAAAAGGTCTTCCCGGCCATGCAAGGCCTAAGGGAAACCGTAGACGAACTAGAAAAAATAGTATCCAAAAAACACTGGGGCCTACCCTCATATGGCGAACTTCTGCATAGTGTGATATAAATATACAGACAAAACCGTCAGAGGCTTCGCCTCCGACACCTCCACCAGCTTTTTGAAAAAAGCTGGGCAAAAACTTTAAAGTTTTGGGGTGTGGGGCAAAGCCCACTGTCTAAACAAACAGGAGGATTCAAATGGAAAAAACTTTAGAGAAAATTGTTGCGCTTTGTAAAGGCAGGGGGTTTGTTTTCCCTGGGTCAGAAATTTATGGTGGCATGGCTAATACTTGGGATTACGGGCCGCTTGGTGTAGAGCTGAAAAATAATGTTAAAAAGGCCTGGTGGAAGCGTTTTGTGCAGGAAAGCCCGTACAATGTGGGACTAGACAGCGCTATTTTGGTTAACCCTAATATTTGGGTGGCTTCTGGGCATGTGGCCAGCTTTACAGACCCTATGATGGATTGTAAGGAATGTAAGGAACGCTTCCGGGCAGACAAGCTTATAGAAGAATATTTGTTTGAAAATAAAATCGAAGGCGTGGCCGTAGACGCCATGGACTTTAACACAATGAAGAAATATATAGACGACACGCCCATAGACTGCCCAACCTGCGGCAAGCATAATTTCACAGAAATCCGCAAGTTTAATATGATGTTCAAAACCACCGTGGGCGTAACAGAAGACCCAAAAAACACAGTGTACCTGCGGCCAGAGACTGCCCAGGGCATTTTCGTTAACTTCAAAAATGTGCAGCGCACCACCCGTAAGAAAATGCCTTTCGGTATTGGGCAAATTGGTAAATCTTTTAGGAATGAGATTACGCCTGGCAAGTTTATTTTCCGCACATTAGAGTTCGAGCAAATGGAACTGCAATTCTTCTGCCAGCCGGGCAGTGACCTAGAATGGTACAACTACTGGAAGAATTTTTGCATGGATTGGATTCGCCAGCTTGGTGTCGCGCCAGATAACCTGCGCTTCCGTGACCATTCTGCAGAAGAACTTTCGTTTTATTCTAAAGCCACCTGCGATATCGAGTTTATGTACCCATTCGGCTGGGGCGAGCTTTGGGGCATTGCAGACCGCACCGACTACGACCTAAAACAGCATATGGAGCACAGCAACGAAGATTTAAACTACTTCGACCAAGAGAAAAACGAGAAGTACATCCCCTACGTAATTGAGCCATCTGTGGGCGTGGACCGCATGCTGCTTATGTTCTTATGTGACGCCTACGACGAAGAAGAAGTAGGCACAGAAGAAAAAAGCGACGTGCGCACCGTAATGCGCCTGCACCCAGCCCTTGCGCCAATTAAGGCTGCAATACTGCCCCTTTCGAAAAAATTATCCGAAAACTGCGACAGCATCTACCAAAAACTATCCAAACATTTCATGTGCGACTTCGACGACGCCGGCTCTATTGGCAAGCGCTACCGCCGTCAAGACGAAATAGGCACACCCTTTTGCATAACCTACGACTTTGAATCTGTAGAAGACGGCAGCGTAACAGTACGCCACCGTGATTCTATGGAACAAGAAAGAGTAAAAATTGAAGAGCTTGTTGGGTATGTTAATAATAGGATAATGTTTTAAAGACAAAACCGCCAGAGGCTTTGCCCCCGACACCTCCACAAACTTTAAAGTTTTTGATTCTTTTTTATAAAGGTAGCCCGAAAGAAATTGGGCTGTGCGTAGCGCCAAGTTCGTGAAGCGAATTTTTATGAAAAGAAGGAGGCCGGGGCGAAGCCATGACGATTTTATTTTTGAAAGGTGATTGCATGTTTCCTGATGGTGGGGTTTTGTGGTTTTGGTTGGGAATAGACGATTGCAAGGATTTTGTGCGTTTTGTTCGGTTTTAAGCGGAGGAACTTTTCTTCCGCTGGGGCGGTTTGGCTATGGCATGAAGGAGGCTAATATGAACGCAAATAAGCGTAGGGAGATGATTCTTGAAGCGATTAACCAGGCAGATGCGGCCGTTAGTGCTTCCTTGCTGGCGGGGCGGTTGGGGGTTAGTCGGCAAGTTATTGTTGGGGATATTGCGCTTTTGCGGGCGCAGGGGCATGAGATTATGGCTACGGCTAGGGGATATATGGTTCAGGATTTTAATAAACTGAGCCAGTATGTTGGGAAAATTGCCTGCTGCCATGATGCGGACAGCACCATGGCGGAGTTGCACACGATTGTTGACTTGAACGCGACTGTTGTGAATGTAATTGTGGAACATGAAGTGTACGGCGAGATTACTGGCCAGTTGAATATTAAGAACCGTGATGACGTTGATATTTTTATCGGCAGGGTGAAGTCTGCGGAGGTTAGACTGTTGTCGGAATTGAAGTTGGGCGTGCATTTGCACACTATTGCATGCCGTGATATTCGGCATTTTGAGCAGGTTTGTGAGGCTTTGGATACTGCAGGGTTTTTGGTGCAGGATTAAGTCATTGACTTTTGACCAGTCTCTCCTGTATAATTTACACATGTCAAGACATATGTAAATTATACAAGAGGGGCTTTTATTTTATGACTTATAGGGAGAAAAAAATGAAGAGAATGACGGTTAGGGAGTACCTGGCAACCATATTTGACGGCATGGCCAAGGGGCTTTTTGCATCTTTGATAGTGGGTACAATAATTTCGCAAATAGGTAGCTTGCTGGGGAATATTGATAATGCGTTTATTGGGCATATTGCGCTGGGGCTAGAGCAGATTGGCCGCGCAGCGCAGCTAATGATGGGCCCCGCTATAGGCGCCGGGGTTGCAATGAAGCGAACCCAGGCGGCTGGCCATGAAACGGCCTTGAAGCCTTTTACGCTGCTGGCTGCGGTTTCGGCGGGGGCGCTTGGGGCTGGTACACTTAGGTTTGCAGATGGTGGCATTGGGGTGGCGGCCGTTGTGGTTGGAGACCCCCATGGTGCGCTGTTGTCTGTGCTTATAGCGGTGGAACTTATACGCCGTATTGAGGGCAAAACTAAGTTTGACTTGTTGATTATACCCGCCCTTGTGATTGTAATAAGCGGGAGTATTGGCCTACTTGTCACACCGATTATCACCAGGGGCATGGGGGTATTTGGCGAGTTTGTGGTGAGAATTACTGATTTGCACACCTTCCCCATGAGCATCCTGATTGCGGTTATTATTGGCCTTACCTTGACTTTACCTATTATTTCTTCTGCGGCGCTGTGCATTGCCATTGGCATTGGTATCCCGCCGGAAGGGGTGGCTGAAATAGGCACGCTTGCGGCTGGTGCTGCCCTTGCTGGTGCTTCGGCCCAAATGGTGGGCTTTGCGGTAAGCTCTTTCCGCGAGAACGGCACGGGCGGCCTGGTTGCCCAGGGTATTGGCACATCTATGATTCAAATGCCGAATATAATTAAAAACCCGTGGGTTTGGCTTCCGCCCATTGCGGCAAGCGCGATTTCTGGGCCGGTTGCCGCCGTGCTGCTAGGGATGAGAACAACTTCTGTGGGCGCAGGGATGGGAACTTCTGGCCTTGTTGGCCCATTCCAAACGATTTATGCCATGGGGGTTGGCGGATTTATTCCTATGCTTCTTGCATGTGTGATAGTGCCGGCGGCAGTGGCGCTTTCACTTTCTGAACTTATGCGGAGAAAGGGGTTAATTGGTGAAGGGGATTTGAAACTTTAAACCGCCATTACAAAAAAATGGTACCATACGGTACCATTTTTCTGCTTTTGTGGTACCGTATGGTACCATTTTTTGATGAAAAGGGGTGTTTCGTTGTGTTTTGCGGGGCACATATTGCCGTTAAAGCCGCTGAACTGGCCATTTTGTTGCAATGAAGATTGTTTTCATTTTATTTTTGTAAAAATTTTTTCAACTTCGGTACTTGTCCACGGTTTCGTCGCTCCATATCTGTGCCTCTATATAGGCTGGGTCTAGTCAATATACCATGGCAAGAAAATGATTACATGCTATCAAATCGACATTGTCACAAAATTGTAACAATTCTACATATTGACAGCATAAAAATATCATGCTACCATCTGCACTAAATCGTTGAAGCGGAGATAAAAACATTGTACGCGCTTACAGAGAGCCTGGGTAGCTGAGAGCCGGGTAGAGATGCGAGATGTTAAATGGACCGCGGAGAGCATGGTCAAAAGCGCGTTGCGCCTAGTATTCCATGACGTGTGGGCATACGTTAGTTGCCGGGGATATGTTAGTATCCCGCTAAGCGTGTGGTATTTTATACCGCAAACCAAGGTGGCACCGCGGATTATTTGATGATTCGTCCTTGGCAAAGCATTTATTTGCTTTGCCAAGGACTTTTTTTGTTTTAAAAGACCCGAAAAGCAAATTAAAGGGAGGTTTTAATATGGGACGTGTTACTATTTTTGGGAGTTTTGTTATGTTGGTGCTGGCGGCGGTTGTGGCTTTTGTGCAGCCGTTTGAGCTGGATAGCGCAGCACATTTTATGCTGGGGGGCATATTGATTACATTATGCGTGTGGGTTTTTAAGCCTTTTGGGCTGTCTTATGCTATTGGTGGGCTGTTTATGGCCTTTGTTGCCTTAGTTTTGGGGCTTACGCCTGGGGTTGTGTTTTCTGGGTTTACACAAAATGCGGTATGGACGCTTATTCCGGCTTTGTTTTTTGGGTTTGCGTTGCAAAAAACCGGGCTGGGCAGGCGCATTGCCCTTGGCATAATCCGTGTTTGCGGCAATTCTTATGTATCTATCGTGTTTGCATGGGTACTTATTGGGGTGGCGTTAAGCCTGCTAACCCCTGCCACCACAGTGCGGGTGGCCATTGTAATACCCATTGCGGTGCAATGCTGCTCGCTTTTGGGGCTTGGGAAAGGCAGCAGAGGTAACGCGCTTATTTTGCTTACAGCCTTTGGTATGGCGCTTATACCTGGGTCTGGCTGGTTTACTGGGGTAATATGGGGGCCATTTATACAGGGCCTGATGGACGCAGAGCCCGCTACGGCGGGGCTGGTTACCTTCGGCAGCTGGTTTGGGGTAATGTTTGTACCGGTTTCGGTATCTGCTATTTTGCTGGTGCTGGGCAGTCTAGTTTTTCTCAAACCGTCAGAAAAATTATCCCCCGAGGCCGTAGCGGCAATAAAAACACAGCAGCTAGAAAAAGTAACCCGCCACGAAGCCATTGCCGCCATCATTTTAGGGCTGGCATTTGTGCTTTTTGTAACCACTGGCCTACATGGGCTGTCCATCACCATCATCTGCTTGGGGGCATGCCTGGCATTCTTTGCCTTTGGGGTGCTAGAGGCAAAAGACTTCAATGCCGGTGTTAACTGGGATTTAATCGTTTTCGTGGCCATGGCACTTTCCCTGGGCGTAATTTTTACAGAGATGGGAATTTCACAGTGGCTGGCGGGGATTATAGTACCCGCGCTGCGGCCAATAGCCGGCAACCCATGGCTTTTCATGTTCAGCATCACCATATTCATGTTCCTATGGCGTTTTGTAGATTTGGCCATATTTCTACCCACCATCGCAATAATCGTGCCAATTTTACCCGCAATCCAAGAAGCCTACGGCATAAGCCCCCTTGTATGGCTGGCAGTATTCATAATGGCTGGCAATTCATTCTTCCTGGCCTACCAAAACATGTGGGCCATGATGAGCCGCAGCATGGCCGCAGACCGCGCTTGGAGCAACAAGCATATGGCAATCTACGGCGCATTATACTTTGTAGCCTGCCTAGTGGCATTGGCCATTGCAATACCAATGTGGGTGAACGCGGGGCTGTTTGGAGGATATTAAACCGTCAGAGGCTTCGCCGACCACACCTCCAAAAACTTCAAATTTGGATTTGGAATAGTTGTGTAACTGTTTTGGCAGGCTCGATCTTTTGAGAGCGTGCAAAACTTCAAATTGCAAGCATGTAATACTAATCTCAATTAAAATCGCCTCATTGTTCGCGGCGACGCTCCAATTCGTTGTTTTAATTTGAGATTATAGTGAATTAACTTCAAAATTGTCCAAGGCGAAGCCTTGAGCAATTTTGAAGTTACATGAACGCCCTGCACCGACGCAGCGAAGCGTAGGAGGTGCAGTCAGACAGCGTTAGCT